>NZ_JASDDD010000101.1:0-2651 GCF_030407555.1 Curtobacterium sp. APC 4022 | reverse complement strand
GACGGGGCGGGTGGCGGTGCGGGAGCGGCTGCGCAGGTCGTGGACCTCAACACCGCGGACGCCACCGCGCTCGAGACCCTGCCCGGGATCGGCCCGGCTCTGGCGGAGCGGATCCTCGCCTGGCGCGACGAGCACGGCGGCTTCCGGTCGGTCGAGGACCTGCTCGAGGTCAGCGGCATCGGCGAGGGCCGGTTCGCCGAACTGCGGGACCGGGTGACGGTGTGAGCGCCCCGGCCTCGCTCGGGGCCACTCCGATGCCGACGCCGACTCAGACCGTGTCCGGTGCCGCGCTCGGTGGCGCGTTGCGGCCGTCGCTGGCCGACCTCCGGCTCGCCGGGCCGGCGGCGGTGACGTGGATCGTCGTCGCGGTGCTCGTCGGCGAGCCGGACGCGGTCGGGCCGGTAGCGGCCTCCGCGGCCGTGGTCGGACTGGCGTCGCTCGTCGTGCTGCTCCGGCCCGGGCTGTCCGTGCCGGTGCGGGCGGTCGCAGCGCTGGTGCTCACGACGTCCCTGCTGATCGCCCTGACGGCCGCAGCGGTCGCCGCCGGGCAGGAACACCGGCTGCCGTCGATCGTGCGGCAGACAGCCGGTCACAGCCTGGAGGCCCGTGTCCGGCTCGACCGCGACCTCACGCCCGGCGACCGCTCCGTGGTCGGGACGATCGAGACGGTGGTGGGGCGTGCCTCCCGGTCGGACGGCCTGCGGGTGCCGGTCCGGCTCGTCCCCGCGCTCGACGAACCACGGCGAGCCGTGCTGGCGGCCGGGACGGTCGTCTCCGTCCGTGGACAGCTACAGCGCGACGACCCCGGTTCCGCGACCAGCGTCGTGCTCTTCGCCCGCGGAGCGGTCGCGACACGGGCCGGACCGACCGGGCTCCTCGGTGCCAGCGCCGACGCCCGAGCGGCGTTCGTCGCCGTCACCGCGGACCTGCCGGAGCCGGGCGGGGCGCTCCTCCGCGGGCTCGCGATCGGTGACCGGTCCGGGCTCGACGCCGAGACGGAGCAGGCGATGGAGACCTCGGCGCTGACCCACCTGACGGCGGTCTCCGGGTCGAACTGCGCGGTGCTGGTCGGTCTCGTGGTGCTGCTCGGTCGGCTGACCGGCGCACCGAGGGTGCTCCGTGCGGCAGCGGCCGTCGTCGTGCTGCTCGGGTTCGTCGTGCTCGTCCGGCCGGACCCGTCGATCACGCGCGCGACGGTGATGGCGATCGTGGTGCTCGTCGTGCACCTCAGCGGACGTCCGGTGCGGGGTGTGCCGCTCATCGCCCTGGCGGCCGTCGGCATGCTCGTCGCCGATCCGTGGGTGGCCCGCTCGTTCGCCTTCGCACTGTCGGTGCTGGCGACCGTCGGCATCGTGGTCCTCGCCGCACCACTCACCGACCTGCTCGCGCGGTGGGTCTGGACGCCCGTCGCAGCCGCCGTGGCGATCCCGATCGCGGCGCAGGTGGCATGCTGGCCGGTCACGATCCCACTCGCCCCCGCCCTGCCGACGTACGCGGTCCCGGCGAACCTGCTCGCCGAGGTGCTGGCCCCGGTCGCCACGATCGTCGGGCTCGCCGCGTGCCTGCTCGCGCCGGTGTGGCCGGTCGGCGCCGGCTTGCTCGCGACCGTCGGGTGGGTGCCGGCCGCCGGCATCGGTCTCATCGCACACGGCGCGGCCGGGTTGCCGGTGGCCTCGGCGCCGTGGCCGTCCGGACCGGGCGGGGTCGTCGCCGCCGGGGTGGTGAGCGCCGCACTCGCGGTCGGGGTGCTGGTCCGGGCACGGCTCCGACGGGTGCTGTCCGGCGTCGCCGCACTCACGGTCATCGTGGGGATCGGGTCGGTCACCGTGCCGGCGGTCCTGGTCCGGGGCAGTGTGCCGACCGGTTGGACCATCGCGATGTGCGACGTCGGGCAGGGTGACGCCACGCTGCTGCGGAGCGCTGGTCGGACGGCCCTCGTGGACACCGGGGACGACGACGCCCGGCTGACGGCCTGTCTGGCCCTCCTCGGTGTGGACCGGATCGACCTGCTCGTCCTGACCCACTTCGACCGCGACCACGTCGGCGCCGTGGCCTCGGTCGCGACGCGGGTCGAGACCGCCCTGGTCGGTCCGGTCGGCAGGCCGGCGGACGACCGCGTCGTCGGTGACCTGCGGAGCGCCGGGGTCGACGTCCGCCAGGCGGCCGACCGGACCACCGGGCTGCTCGGGGACCTCCGCTGGCAGGTGCTGTGGCCGCCGGAGGGCGACGAGCGAGCGGGCAACGCGGCGAGTCTCGTCCTCCGCGTCGATCCCGCACCGGAGCGCCCCTGCCCGGGATGCGTCAGCGCGGTGCTCCTCGGGGACCTCGGTGAGGACGCCCAGCGTCGGCTGTCGCGGAGCGCGCCGCCGGAGGCCCTGGCGCCGGTCGACGTCGTGAAGGTCGCCCACCACGGCTCGGCCGACCAGGACCCCGAGCTGTACCGGGCGCTCGCTGCCAGGGTCGGGCTCATCGGCGTCGGCGCGGACAACGACTACGGGCACCCGACGCCCAGCGCGCTGGAGATGCTGGCCGCCGCGGGGACGCTGCCGTACCGCACGGCCCGGTCGGGGACGATCGTGGTGCGCGGTGGGAGCGACACCGGGGACGAGGGAGACGCCGGGGACGCCGGACACGCCGGACACGCCGGGGAC
>NZ_JASDDD010000100.1:0-2657 GCF_030407555.1 Curtobacterium sp. APC 4022 | reverse complement strand
TATGTCGAATGCTCCCGTGTCTGCTGCTCCCGAAGCCCTTGCCGACCTCGCCGAGGCGATCGCCCGTGAAGCCGCCGCACTCGCGGTGCAGCGCCGAGCCGAAGGGGTCGAGGTCGCCGACCGGAAGTCGAGCATCGCCGACGTCGTGACCGCCGCCGACCGCGAGGTCGAAGCGCTCATCCGCCGGCGCATCAGCGAAGCACGCCCGGACGACGCCTTCCTCGGCGAGGAGTCCGGCACAGCGACCGGCACCTCCGGCCTGACCTGGGTCGTCGACCCGATCGACGGCACGGTCAACTACCTCTACGGCAGCCCCGCCTACGCCGTGAGCATCGGGGTCGTCCGCGGTGTCCCCGACCCCGCGATGTGGGAGCCCGTCGCCGGTGTCGTGATCGCGCCGGCGACCGGACAGGTGTACCGCGCCGTGGCCGGGGGAGTGGCCACCCTCGACGGACGTCCGCTCACCGTCGCCGCACCGGAGTCCCTCGCCGAGACCCTCGTCGCCACCGGCTTCGGGTACACCGCCGAACGCCGGTGGGAGCAGGCGGCCGTCCTCGCCGGGCTGATCACCGAGGTGCGTGACGTCCGCCGTGCCGGAGCTGCCGCACTCGACTGCTGCGCCGTGGCCGCGGGCACCGTCGACGCCTACTACGAACGCGGCATCAACCCGTGGGACATGGCGGCCGGCTCGATCGTGGCCGCCGCGGCCGGAGCGGACGTCCGCACGTGGGAGGTCGGCGACACGCGGTCCTTCCTCTTCGCCGCGCCGAGCATCGTCGAGGACCTCGCCACCCTCGTACGCACGCTGGAGGACGACGTCCTGGGCGACTGAGCTCCGACCCGGGCCGAGCCACCCGCTCTGGGGGGTCTGCACAGGCGTGCACACGACTGGCGAGCACCGAACTCCTTTGCTACCGTTCAGAAGTCCCGTTACCTGCTCGTTACCGACGAGCGCCCGTGCCTCGAACTCAGGATCATCACCGAACGCATGCTCGACTCCTCGCAGACGCCCACGACCATCGACCGCAACGCCCCCGGGGCGACGCCGTCCGTGCACCTGACGAGACGAGCTCGGATCGAAGCCGAACGCGCCGCCGCGAAGACGTGCCGACGCCGGTCGGACGTCGACCGCTCGGTCGCCGCACCCGCTCGTGACGCTGCTCGTCCGGCGCCCGTCGGCTCCGGCCCCACGACTCCGCCGGCCCCCTCGTCGCCCGTCCTCCCGGCCTCGAGCGCGGCACCGCTGACCCCGCCGGCACCGTCCTCCCCGGTCGTCGCACCGCTCGCCGAAGGTGCTCCGGTGTCAGCCGCCGCTCGTCCCGCCGCCGCACGCCGCACCTCCGCGACGAAGCGCGCGACCCGGACCGCTGCGTCGAAGGCCACCCGCGCCGCCGCACCGAAGGCCACCCGCGCCGCCTCCCCGGCTGTGCCGGTCATCGCCGACGGCCCCCGCGTGGACCGTGCCACGCGGCACATCGCCCGCACCGCACCGGCCGCCGGTCGTGCGACGCGGGCCTCCGGTACCTCGTTCCGCCGGACCGCGTCCCGCGTGACGGTCGTCGGCGCACTGCTCTTCACCGCCGGTCTCGTCGTCTCGACCTCGCTGCCCGCGCAGGCCCTCTACGTCCCGCAGCCGGGTGCCGCGACCGTCCGTGCCTCCGTGCAGGACGCGCAGTCGCTCTCCGTCGGTGACGCCGTCGAGGGCACCGTGGACCGCGATGCCTACACCGTGTCCGAAGCGCAGCGGAGCGTCACCCCGGCCGCCGGCATGGCGACCGACCCCTCGACGTTCACGAACGACGCGAACGGCACGATCCAGTGGCCGTTCCCGGTCGGTGTGCCGATCTCCTCGGGCTTCGGTGGCCGACAGGTCGCCGGGTGCTCGTTCTGCTCCACGTTCCACCAGGGCGTCGACTTCGCCCCGGGTGCCGGTACCGCCATCGGTGCGGTGGCCGACGGCACCGTCATCAAGGTGCAGGCGAACGACGGCGGCTTCGGCAACGACGTCTGGATCGAGCACGACGTGGACGGCAAGCAGTTCGTCAGCGTCTACGGGCACATGCTCGACAACTCGTTCCAGGTCGTGCAGGGCGAGCACGTGAAGGTCGGTCAGACCGTCGGTCTGGTCGGCAGCACGGGCAACTCGACAGGCCCGCACCTGCACCTGGAGATCCGCATCGACGGCGTCCCGGTGGACCCGCTGGCGTGGCTCCAGGCCAACGCGAACTAGCCCTCGCGGACGGCACGCCCGGGCGTCACGGTCGGTTCCAGACCACCGTCGCGGGTCTGCTATCCTCGTGTGGTGCCGCTCGCGGTACTCGCCCCGATAGCTCAGTGGTAGAGCACTTCCATGGTAAGGAAGGGGTCGTCAGTTCAATCCTGACTCGGGGCTCCGACTCGCAGTGTTGTCACTTCGCAGTGATCACTGCGGATCCATGGCGGGGTAGCTCAGTTGGTTAGAGCACACGGCTCATAATCGTGGTGTCGCGGGTTCAAGTCCCGCCCTCGCTACCGTGCTGGTCGAACGAGTGTGATCAGCGGGAACGGCGTCAAGACGGCAAGGCCCGGCGCAGCAGCGCCGGGCCTTCGTCGTTCCCGGCGCCGTCCGTTCCGTGGCGGTCGGTTGGTCGTCGATCACGCGTCCCGCGCCTCCAGCC
>NZ_JASDDD010000099.1:0-2742 GCF_030407555.1 Curtobacterium sp. APC 4022 | reverse complement strand
TGGGGTCCGGCCACGACCGCGCAGCCGGACCCCACGGAAGGCCCCCGATGACCGACACGACGTCCGACGGCCCGACCATCCGCGTCCTGGTCGCTGACGACCAGCCGCTCGTCCGGGCCGGCGTCTCCGCGCTCCTCGACGCGGAACCGGACATCGAGGTCGTGGCCGTCGCCGCCGACGGCGGCCAGGCCCTCGAGCTCGCCCGGAGCACGCGACCGGACGTGGCGGTCCTCGACATCCGGATGCCGGTCCGGAACGGCATCGAGGTGGCGCGCGAACTCTGCCGCCCCGACGCCGACCCGACCGTGCCCGCGCTCATGCTCACCACGTTCGACATGGACGACCTGGTGTTCGGTGCCCTCGAGGCCGGGGCGTCCGGGTTCCTCCTCAAGGACGCCGAACCCGACGTCATCATCGGGGCGGTCCGGCAGGTCGCCGCCGGCAACGGCACCCTCGACCAGGCGCTCACCCGACGGGTGCTGCGCGAGTTCGCCTCCCGCCGGAGCCTGCAGCCCGTCACCGGGGACCGGGTCGACGGTGTCCTCACCGCTCGCGAACGTGACGTGCTGCTCCTGCTGGCGCAGGGGATGTCGAACGAGGAGATCGCTGCGTCGCTCGTCGTCGAGGTCTCCACGGTGAAGTCACACCTGGCACGCATGCTGCCGAAACTCGGTGTCCGGTCCCGCCTGCAGGCCGTCGTCTGGGCCTACCAGAACCGGATCGTGACGGTTCCGGACGGCGGCGCGTAGAGCCGATCGGCGCAGGCGAGCGTGCGCCGCGTGCCCGGCTGTCACTCCACGGGTGCATGATGAGCGCGGCCGTCGTCCGCACGGCCCGGACTGGAGAGCACCACCGTGACCGAGACCCGCGCCTCGTCGCAGTCGTCAGACCACCCCTCGGGTGGGCACGACTCCCAGCCCGGTGACGCCGGCCCCGGCGACGACGCCACGCACCCCGCGAAGGCCGCGCAGCGCCCCGCCAGCCGGGAGGCCCGTGGGCACCGTGGCAAGGCCGGTCTCGCCCTCGCTGCGCTCGGCGTCGTGTTCGGTGACATCGGCACCAGCCCGCTCTACTCGATGCGCACGGTGTTCTCCGTCGACGGCGGCATCGTCCGACCCGTCCCCGAGGACGTCTACGGCGTCATCTCGCTGCTCTTCTGGTCGATCACCATCGTCGTGTCGATCAAGTACGTCCTGGTGCTCATGCGCGTCGACAACCACGGTGAGGGTGGCGTGATGGCGCTCGCCGCACTCGCCCGACGCCTGCACGCCAACCGGCCCGGCGGCACGACGGTGTTCCTGGTCATCGGCATCGTCGGGGTCTCGCTGTTCTACGGCGACTCCGTGATCACCCCGGCGGTGTCGGTGTTGTCCGCGGTCGAGGGCCTGGGCACCGCTGCCCCGTCGGTCGAGCACCTCATCGTGCCGATCGCCGCCGTGATCCTCATCGGCCTGTTCATCGTGCAGCGCTTCGGCACCGCGAAGGTCGGCGCCTCGTTCGGCCCGGTCATGCTGCTCTGGTTCGTCGTCATCGCGGTCGCCGGCATCCCGCGCATCGTCGAGCACCCGGGCGTCCTGCAGGGCCTGTCGCCGACGTGGGCCATCGCATTCCTGTTCGCGCACCCGTTCATCACCTTCATCGCGATGGGCGCCGTCGTCCTCGCCATCACCGGAGCCGAGGCGCTGTACGCCGACATGGGCCACTTCGGGCGGATGCCGATCCTGCGCGCCTGGTTCTTCGTGGTGTTCCCCGCGCTCGTCTGCAACTACCTGGGCCAGGCGGCCCTGGTGCTCGAGGACCCGACCGCCACGAAGGACCCGTTCTTCCTGCTGTTCCCGAACTGGGCCCAGCTGCCCGTCGTGATCCTGGCGACCGCGGCGACCGTGATCGCCAGCCAGGCCGTCATCTCCGGCGCGTTCTCGCTCACCCGTCAGGCCGTGCAGCTTGGACTGCTGCCGCCGCTGACCATCCGCCAGACGTCGAAGCGCGAGGGCGGCCAGGTCTACCTGCCGGCCGTCAACCTGCTGCTCTTCATCGGCGTGATGGCGATCATGCTGGCGTTCCGCTCCTCGGCCGCCCTGGCCACCGCGTACGGCGTCTCGGTCACCGGTGCGCTGGTCGTCGACACCCTGCTGCTGCTCGTCGTCGTCAAGCCGCTCTGGCGCTGGGCGACCTGGAAGCTCGTCACCGTCGCCGTGGTGTTCGGCGGCCTGGAGTTGACGTTCCTCGCCGGCAACCTGTCGAAGGTCCTGCACGGTGGTTGGGTGCCGCTGCTCATCGCCCTCGCCGTGATCACCCTGATGACGACGTGGCACCGCGGTCGGCAGCTCGTGCAGATCGAGCGTCGGAAGCGTGAGGGCTCGCTCGCCGAGTTCATCGAAGCCGTCAACGCCGACCACATCCCGCGCGTCCCGGGCATCGCGGTGTTCCCGCACCCGAACAAGGAGACGACGCCGCTGGCACTGCGGGCGAACGTCGAACACAACGGCGTCGTGCACCAGCGGGTCATCATCGTGTCCGTCCTCACCGCCAACGTGCCGCACGTGGCGCTGGAAGAGGCGTTCCGCCGCGACGAGCTCGGCTACGACGACGACGGCATCGACCACATCACCATCACGTTCGGGTTCTCCGACGACCAGGACCTGCCCGCCGCGATGCGTGCCGCGTGCACCGCCGGCCTGATCGACCTGTCCCAGGAGGACATGTCGAAGGCGTCGTACTTCATCTCGCGCGGCGCACTCC
>NZ_JASDDD010000098.1:0-3106 GCF_030407555.1 Curtobacterium sp. APC 4022 | reverse complement strand
CCGGGTACCTGGCCGAGACGATCCGTGACGGCGTCGTGGACGCACAGCGCTCGGCGTTCGCACTCGCGGCCCGGGGGCGGGGCGAGTCCCGCGCGGGGCTGTTCGGCCGCCACCTGCTCCGGCACGCGGCCCTGCCCGGCATCGCCCTGTCCGCCTGGGCCTTCGGGTCGCTGGTGTCCGGGGCCGTGGTCGTCGAGTCGGTGTTCGCGCTGCCCGGCATCGGGCGTGCACTCGTCACCGCCGTGACGCAGCGGGACATGCCCCTCGTCGCCGGGATCGCCCTCGTGTCGGCGGCTGCCTACGTGGTGGTGCTCGCGGTGGCGGACCTCGTCGAGCGGGCGGTCGACCCGCGCGGCACCGACCGGGGCACCCGCCGCGGCGACCCGGCCAGCGGGACCGGCCAGGCCCGCGGTACCGGCGCGGACCGCGGCGGCGCGACGTCCGACGAGGCGGTGGCGCGGTGAGCGGGATCGTCGACCCGGGCCTCCCGGCCGGACGCAGCAGCAGCAGCATCGACGGTGTGCCCGGCAGCACGCCGTCCCCGGGCCCCGGCGTCCGCGCCGGACGCCGATCCGAGCGGTTCCGTGGGGGGACGCTCGGCCCGGCAGGGACCGTCGCCGCGGTGGTGGTGGCGGTCGCCGTCGTGGCGGCCCTGTGGCCGGCGCTGCTCGGCGGCGCCGACCCGCTCGCGGTGCACCCGTCCCAGGCGCTCCTGCCGCCCGGCGCCGGCCACCTCTTCGGCACCGACGAGTCCGGACGTGACGTCCTGGCACGGGTGGTCGCGGGGACGCGGGCGTCGCTGCTGGTCGGCGTCGTCGCGACCCTGGTCGGCGGTGGGACCGGGGTGGTCCTCGGGGTCCTCGCCGGACTCGGCGGCCGGGTCGTCAACGCCGTCGTGGGGCGTGTGACCGAGGTCGCCTTCGCCCTCCCGCTGCTCTTGGTCGCACTCGTCGTCATCGCGGTCACCGGGCCCGGACCGGTGCCGGCGATGCTCGCGGTCGGGTTCGCCACGGCCCCCGGGTACGCCCGGATCGTCCGCGGACTGGTCCGGACCGCTCGTTCGTCGCAGGTCGTCGAGACCGCGGTCCTGCTCGGCCGCTCCCCCGCCACCGTCGTGGTCCGGCACGTGCTGCCGGCGGCGCTCTGGCCGGTCGTCGCGGTCGGCACGCTCGGCATCGGCCAGGCCGTGGTGTGGGCGTCGGCGCTCAGCTACCTCGGCGTCGGGACACCGCCCCCGGCACCGGAGTGGGGCGCGATGCTCGCCGACGGCCGCACCTACCTGGCGACCGCGCCGTGGATGAGCACGTTCCCGGGCCTGGCGATCGTGGTCCTAGCGACCGCCGTGACGGTGCTCGGTCGGGCCCTCCGCCGTGCCGGAGCCGCGCGGTGAGCGGCCACGGCACCGCCCTCGAGGTCGCCGGGCTCTCGGTCACGATCGACGGTGTCCCCGTCGTCACCGACGTCACCCTCCGGGTCGCGCCGGGCGAGTGCGTCGCCCTCGTCGGCGCCTCCGGCTCGGGCAAGTCGGTCACGGTCCGGGCCGCGCTCGGCCTGTCCGCCACCGGTGCCGGGGTCACAGCCGACCGACTGACCGTCGGCGACCAGGACGTCCGCGGCCTGTCGGAACGCCGGTGGCGCGCGGTCCGCGGACGACACGTCGGCTACGTCGGACAGGAGGCCCTGGGCGCCCTGGACCCGCTGCGTCCGGTCGGGCGCGAGGTCGCCGACGCCCTCCGCCTGCACACCGACCTGTCCGCACGTGAGCGCGTCGAGGCAGTGCGTGCCGAACTGGAGGCCGTCGGACTCGACCCCGCACTCGCCGCCGACGGCCGTACCGCGGGCACCCTGTCCGGCGGGATGCGACAGCGTGCCCTCATCGCCGCCGCGACGATCGGCCGCCCGGGGCTGCTCGTGGCGGACGAACCGACCACGGCCCTCGACGCCGGCATCGCCCTCCGCGTGATGGAGCAGCTGCGGGCGGCGCAACAGCGGGGTACCGGGTTGCTCGTCGTCACGCACGACCTCGGCCTGGTCGCGGGGTGGGCGGACCGGGTCGCCGTGATGGACGCCGGCCGCATCGTCGAGGAGGGTCCGACCGCCTCCGTCCTGGAGGCTCCGGTCCACCCCGCCACGCGAGCCCTGGTGCGCGCGGCCCGGTCGACAACGGTGGCCCGGTCGACGCCGGCGGCCCATGCCGCCGGTGCTGCGGGCGCGTCGTCGGCGGCCGGTCGCTCGGCACTGCCGGTGCTCGCCGCCACGGGACTCCAGCGGTCCTACCCGGGCGTCGCAGCCGTCGCCGACGTCTCGCTCCGGGTCGCCCCCGGCCGGGTCCTCGGCGTGGTCGGGGCCTCGGGCTCCGGCAAGACCACGGTGGCGCGGATGCTCCTCGGGCTCGAGACGCCCGACGCCGGCACGGTCACGCTCGACGGCGAGGCGTGGGCACCGCTCCCCGAGCACGACCGTCGTGCACGTCGACACCGGATGGCCGCGGTCGTCCAGGACCCCGGCGCGACGTTCGACGAACGGTGGGACGTCGACCGGGTCCTCGCCGACGCCCTGAGCGGCGGGCGCGCACGGCGGGCGACCGGTGCGCTGGGTGACCGGGTCGACGCCGCACTGCGACAGGTCGACCTGGACACGGCCGTGCGGACCCGGTCACCGCGCACCCTGTCCGGCGGGCAGCGGCAGCGGCTCGCGATCGCCCGGGCGCTGGCCACCGAGCCGGAGGTCCTGGTCCTCGACGAGCCGGTCACCGCCCTCGACGCGACCGTGCAGGACGCGGTGCTCGGCCTGCTCGAACGGCTGCGCGACGACACCGGTGTGGCGATGGTCTTCGTGTCGCACGACCTGCGGGCCGTCCGGCGCCTGGCGGACGAGGTGCTCGTCGTCCACGAGGGTGCCGTGGTCGAGCACGGTCCGGCCGAGGCCGTCTTCGGCCGCCCTGAGCACGCGGTGACGCAGCGGCTCGTGCGTGCCGCCGAGCGGCTGGCCGCCGGCCCGGCCGCCTGACGGCGTCGGCCGCCGTCCGGCCGCCGTCCGGCCGCCGAGCCTCGGCCTGGCGGACATGTTGCGCCGCCCCGACGGCGAAACATGGCCGCCCAGGCGA
>NZ_JASDDD010000097.1:0-3763 GCF_030407555.1 Curtobacterium sp. APC 4022 | reverse complement strand
GTCAGTGCCCGCAGCCCGGTGCCGTCGGCGTCGGGGAACGTGACGATCGCCTGCCCACCCGAGCCGAGCCCCTGCCGCGGTGACCCGAGCGCGTCGCAGAGCCGGTCTGCGAGTCCGGTGGCGTGCCTCCAGGTCGTGTGCGCGTCGAGCGAGACGGCGTGCCGGAGTGCGGCGACCGCTCCGGGCCACGCCTGCCAGGCCGGCGAGACGTCGAAGCGGCGGGCGTCGTCGGCCAGGTGCATGGCGGGGCCGTAGCAGGAGGACCAGACGTCCTCGCCCGCGTACCAGCCGGCCTGGACGGGGCGCAGGCGGCCGAGTGCGGTGTCGGAGAGCGTCATGAACGCGACGCCGCGGGGTGCGCAGAGCCACTTGTAGGTGTGCGTGATCGTGATGTCGAACGGCGCGGCGGCGACGGGCAGGACCCCGGCGGCCTGGGTCAGGTCGCAGAGCGTCAGGGCGCCGACCCGTCGTGCCTCGGCGAGGACGGGTGCCGGGTCGGTGACGATGCCGGTGGCGGACTGCACGACGGACCAGGCGACGAGCGCGGTGTCGGGGCCGATCGAGGCGGCGAGCTCGGCGAGGGGGACGCTCCGGACGCGCACGCCGCGGTGCGCCTGCGCCAGGAAGGGGAAGACGACGGAGCTGAAGTCGCCGTCCGGGACGACCACCTCGGCGCCGTCCGGCAGGGCGTCGGCGACGACGGCGGCCATCACCGAGGTCTGGGACCCGGTCGCGACCTGCGCTGCCGGCACACCGACCAGGTCGGCGAAGAGCGCGCGTCCCTCCTCGACGAGGGCACCGTAGTGGGCGGGCGAGGACTCGCCTCGGGACCACGCGTCGAGGTCGGCGCGCTGCGCGGCGAGCGTGCCGTGCGACGGGAGTCCGGCGGTGCACGCCGCGAGGTAGCCGCGGCCGGCGGGGAACGAGTCCATGTCCGACAGGGTCCCGCCGCTCGAGCCATCACGCCAGAGCAGGTTCGTTGTGCCACCGGTAACATCATGTGATGGACGACATCGACCCGCAGCTGCTCCGCGTCCTGCGCGCCGTCGCCGACAGCGGGTCGATCACCCGCGCAGCCGCCGCACTCGGCTCGAGCCAACCCGCGCTCAGCCAGCTCCTGACCCGGGCCGAGCAGCGCCTCGGGCACGCGCTCGTCCTGCGGGGCGGCCGCGGCGCGACCCTGACGCACGCCGGCCAGGTGCTCGCCGACCACGCCCTGCACGTGCAGGCGGCGCTGAACGCGGCGCGCGAGGACCTCGACGCCGTCGGCGGACTCACCCGCGGGCGTGTCCGGCTCGCGGGGTTCCCGAGCGCGTCCTCCGCCCTCGTGCCCGCGGTGCTCGCGCGCCTGGCCGCGACGGCGCCGGGGGTGACGACCTCGTACGTGGAGGTCGAGCCTCCCGAGGCGCTCGACCTGCTCCGCGGTGGCGAGGTCGACGTCGCCCTCACCTTCACCTACGTCGGCGACGAGGTCGGTGCCGTCCCCGACCCGGGCCTCGTCACCCGGGCACTCGGCCGCGACCCGCTCGCGCTCGTCACGCCCGTCGCTGCCGGCCAGCCGCTCGTGACGGGAGGCCCGGGTCCCGTCCGCCCCGCCGGCTCGACCGTCGTGGACCTCGCGTCCCACCGTGACGCCCGCTGGATCGGTGGGTGTCCGCGCTGCCGGGGGCACCTGCTCGCCTCGTGCGCGAGCGCGGGGTTCACGCCGGACATCGTCCTCGAGACGGACAACGCGGCCGCGGTCGTGGGGCTCGTCGCCGCGGGGCTCGGGGTGGCGCTGCTCCCCCGGCTGGCCCTCGCCACGACGGTCATCCCGGCCGGCGTCGCGATCGACCCCGTGGACGACGACCTGGCGCGCCGCGTCGAGGTCGTCGTCGCCCGCGGGGCCGACCGCGTGCCGAGTGTCCGTGCGGCGCTCGACGCGGTCCGCTCCGCGGCCCACCTGCTCGCCTGACGCGGCCGCGACGCCCGCGCCGGCCGGTCGGCCAGCGCCGAGCCTCGGCTGAGCGGACACATCGCGGCCTCCGAACGGCGCAACATGTCCGCGGGGCCGAGCCTCGGCCGCGCGGGCGGCCGGCAGCGGCGCCGGGGCAGCCGCCCGCCGCGCTACGCCGTGGGCGTGTCGACCGCGCCGCCGTAGCGACGGTCGCGGCTGGCGTACTCCTCGATCGCACCCCACAGGTCGGTGCGTCGGAAGTCGGGCCAGAGCCGGTCGAGGAACACCATCTCGGCGTACGCCGACTGCCACAGCAGGAAGTTGCTCGTCCGCTGCTCCCCCGAACTGCGGAGGAACAGGTCGACGTCCGGCAGCTCGGGCACGTACAGCCGCTTCGCCAGGGTCTTCTCGGTCACCTGGCTCGGCTTGAGGCGTCCAGCGGCGACGTCGTCCGCGATCGAGCGCACCGCGTCGGCGATCTCGTTCCGGCCGCCGTAGTTGACGCACATCGTCAGCGTCAGGACGTCGTTGCCGGCCGTCATCTCCTCGGCGGTCTGCAGCTCGTCGATGACACTGCGCCAGAGCCTCGGGGTGCGCCCGGCCCAGCGGACCCGGACGCCCCACTCGTGCAGCTGGTCCCGGCGGCGGCGGATGACGTCACGGTTGAAGCCCATGAGGAACCGGACCTCTTCGGGTGAGCGCTTCCAGTTCTCGGTCGAGAACGCGTACGCGGACACGTGCGTGACGCCGATCTGGATCGCGCCGGCGACGACGTCGAGCAGCGAGGCCTCGCCCGCTTTGTGCCCCTCGATCCGGGTGAGGCCGCGCTGGTTCGCCCACCGGCCGTTCCCGTCCATCACGATCGCCACGTGACCGGGCACGAACCGCTTCGGGATCGCCGGGGGCTGCTCGCCGGTCCAGTCGACCGGCAGGAAGGGGCCCGGTTCGGCAGCGGGACGGCGAGGGCTCATGCGCGGGTTCCTCCGAGGGCAGGGTCGTGGTCGTCCGGCGTCGGCACGGCGGGCGCCGGCACCGCTGCGACCGCCGCCGGCACACCACCGGGGTGTGGGGCGAGCGGTGACGGGTGCTCGGTGCGGTCGACGTGCGGCAACGAACGGAGCGATCGTTCCAGGTGCCACTGCGCGTACGCCGCGACCACGCCGGAGGCCCGCGATCTCGTCCGCTCGTCGGTCACGTCGACGCTCCCCCAGTCCCCGGCGAGCAGCTGTCCGAGGACGGCGAGTGTCGCCGGGTCCAACCGTGGTGTGCCGGGAGGCGCTGCCGAGTCCGCCACGACCCCACCGAGCTGCACGACGAACGCCGAGTGCGGCCCGGGCTCCCCGGTGACCGCGCAGTCGCTGAACGAGGGTGCCCACCCGGCGATGCTCATCGCGCGGAGGAGGTACGAGTCGAGGGTCGCACTCGGCTGGTGTTCCCCGCGCGACAGCGACCGCAGCGCTCCGACGAGCAACAGGTACTGCTGCAGTCCCGCGTCCGCCTCGCTCAGTCGGTCGGCGGTCTCGACCATCGCACTCGCCGCCGTGTAGGCGCCGTAGTCGGCGACGATGCGGGCTCCGTACGCGCCGAGGGACTCCGCCTGGGTGACGATGTCGAGCGAGCGGCCCTCGTAGAACTGGGCGTCGACGACCATGAAGGGTTCGAGCCGCGAGCCGAACTTCGACGCGGTCCGGCGCACGCCCTTCGCGACGGCGCGGATCTTGCCGTGCTCCCGGCTGAGCATCGTGACGATGCGGTCGGCCTCACCGAGCTTGTGGGTGCGCAACACGACGCACTCGTCCCGGTACAGCGGCATGCCTCAAGTATCCC
>NZ_JASDDD010000096.1:0-3831 GCF_030407555.1 Curtobacterium sp. APC 4022 | reverse complement strand
CTCCGGACCGGGGCGGGCAAGGGCGGGATGGTGTCGTGGCGGCGGAAGCTCTTCGTCGCGATGGCGCACAACGCCGCCGACCCGGCTGCACGGTTCGGGCTGCCGCTCCGCCGCACGGTGACGATGGGCAGCGACGTCGAGGTCTGACGGGCGCGGCTGCGCGCCGGCGGCGGCGCGCGCCGAGGTTCGCGCTGAGCGACACCGTTCGCGCGCCGACGGCCGCGGGTCGTCGCTGAGCGCGAGTCTCGCGGCGGCGCTCAGGCCGGGAGGCGCTCGGCGGCACCCGGCACGACCAGCTGCCACGGGCCTCCACCCCGGACCCGCGTCAGGTACAGGCGGTAGCTGCCCGGCTCGGCCAGCGGGTCGCCGTCGACGTACTCGACGGGCTCGCCGCTCGACGTGCACTGGTCGGAGGTCGCGATCACGTCGATCCGGTCGCCGAGCGTCCGGCCCTTGCGCACGTCGGTGATCGCCGCCTCGTGGACGCGGTAGCGGCCGGCCACCTCGACCGTTCGGTCCGTCGACCGGACATCGGCGTCGACGACGAGGGACGCCTCGTGCGCCTGCTCCGCCGCGGTGAGTGAGACGTAGTCGACACACTGGCCGCTCCTGATCCCAGCGCACCCGGCGAGGCCACCCCCGAGCATGCACACGATCCCGATCGTCAGCGTTCGCTTCCCCCACCCCATGCCGCCAGTGTGCTGCACGCGTCCGGCGCCGTCCAGGTCCGCCGAGCCTCGGCGGGGCCGGGCCTGGCCGGGCCGGCGTTCGCGCTGGGCGACATGGCTCGCCTGCGGTCGGCCGCGCGGTGTCGCTCAGCGCGAACCTCGTGCCTCGCGCCGCAGCACCTACCGGCGGAGACGCGCCAGCTCGCCCCGGTAGCCGCTCAGCTGCCGGACGAGCCCCTCGCTGGCCCGCGAGCCGCTGAGGTCCCCGAGCAACCGGTCGACCCGCCGGAGCACCGCCTGCTGGTCCGACCGCGAGAGCCCCCGGAAGCGGTCGACGTCCGGCAGCTGTCCCGGCCAGCCGTCGTCGTCCGACGTGGCGACCGTGGTCTGCACGACGGTCGACGTGGTAGCGGGGCGTCCGACGTCCGACGAGGCGTCCGGGCCCCCGATGGTCGCCGCCGCGGCGCCCGTCCCCGCGATGGCCAGGATGAGCGCCAGGGTGGCCAGGCTGACAGCGGTCTTCTTCTGCATCACGTGCTCCGTTCGACGGCCGCGGGCTGCGGCGCTGCCGCGGGCTGCGGCGCTGCCGCGGACCGCGGCAGACCGCTCACTGCGGCAGGACCAGCCTCTGACGAGGCGGGCGTCAGGCGCATCGGCGGAAGGTGGTGGGCCTCCCGTCCGTTCGACTGATCGTCCGGACGCGCGCGCTCCGTCGTTCGGGGGAGGCGCGGAGTCGCCTCGGGCGGCTAGCCTCACGCCATGCGTCCAGTCTCGATCCCGCCGTGGGTGCGCGCTGCCGTGGCCGGGGTCGTGTTCCTCGCCCTCGCGCTCCTGACGATGGAGGGGCTGCACCGCGCCGGTTGGTACCCGACGAGGCTCGACGACTACCGGGTCACCGCGGCCCTGGTCGCGCTCTGCATCGGCGTCGGGCAGCGGCTGCCGTACCCGCTGCTCGTGGTGGTCGCGATCGTCGTCGGCTGGCCGCTGTGGACGTTCGACGTGCTGACCGTGCGCCTCATCCCGCTCGTGATCGCCGTCTACCTGGCGTGTGCGGCCGGACGACGGGTGCTCGCCGTGCTGGCGGTCGTCGCCCTGCCGACCCTGTCCGCGCTGTTCCTGCCCCTCGCGTTCGCGCCAGTGGAGTCCTGGGTGCTCGCCGTCTACCGGTGGCCGCTCGCACTGCTGCTCGGCAAGTCGCTCCTGGCCATCGCCGACTGGTCGACGATCGTCCTGATGGGGATCCTGCTCGTGGCGTCCGCCGTCCTCGGCCGTGCCACTGCCCGTCGCCGTCGGTCCGAGCTGGTGCTGCAGCGGCGCAACGAGGAACTCGTCCGCCTGCGCGAGTCCGACCAGGCCCGCATCGCGTCCGAGGAACGCACCGCCGTCGCCCGCGAGGTCCACGACGTCGTCGCCCACCACATGGCCGCCATCGTCGTCCGCTCCCAGGCGCTGGTCCGGGTCGGGGTCGCGGACCAGGCCGAGTTCGCCGAGTACGCCTCCTGGGTCGCGGGCACCGGGCAGCAGGCGCTGTCCGAGATGCGGAAGGTCGTCCGGGTTCTCCGTGCGGGCGGGGACGGCGGCACGACCGACGCCCCGGTGTCGCTCCGGGGTGCGCTCGAGGCCGCCGTCGACCGCGTCCGCGCCACCGGAGTCCGGGTCGACACCGACCTGCGCGTGCCCGGGAGCCTGGGCGTGATGCAGGACTTCGCCGTCCTCCGCGTCTGCCAGGAGGCCCTGACCAACACCCTCGTGCACTCCGACGGCTCCTCGGTGCGGATCAGCCTGGCCGCGTCCGAGGACCGCATCCGCCTCGAGGTCCTCGACGACGGCGGCTCCGGCGGCAGGCCCCGGGTGCCGGAACTCGCCGTCGGTGGCGCCGGGATCCGCGGGATGCGGGAGCGCGCCGCGTCCATCGGCGGGGTCCTGGACGCCGGGCCGGCCGCGGGTGGCGGGTGGCGCGTCACGCTCGAGGCACCCCGGGAGGCGCGTGTCCCGACGGCAGGCAGCGTCCGGCCCGGTGCGGGGCCGGGTGGTGCGGGTGGGTCGGCTGACGTGGCTGGGCCGGCTGCCGCCGGTCCTGTCGCTTCGGCTGGGTCGGCTTCGGCTTCGGCTCCGGCCGGCGCTGCAGGTCCCCGGGTGGTCGCGTCGTGATCCGCGTGGTGATCGTCGACGACCAGGCCGTGGTGCGCACCGGCCTCGGCATGATGGTCGACGCCGAACCCGACCTGACCGTCGTCGGGCAGGCGCCGAACGGAGCCGAGGCGATCGCCGTCTGCGCCGACCTCCGCCCTGACGTGGTGCTCATGGACGTCCGGATGCCCGTGCTCGACGGCATCTCGGCCACCCGCTCGATCGTGTCCGACGGCACTGCGGGCGCAGTCGTCATCCTCACCACGTTCGACGACGAGGAGTACCTGCTCGACGCCGTCCAGGCCGGCGCACTCGGGTTCCTGCTCAAGGACGCGGGCCCGGACCTCATCGCCGCCGGGGTCCGTGCGGCACACACCGGCGACACCCTCATCGCACCGTCGATGACCCGGGCGCTGCTCGAGAACCGGCTGCTCGGTGCCCGGTCCGGTGGCGCGGCCGGTGGCGCTTCGGGATCGTCCGTGCCCGCTCCGCCCGCTGAGCACGCCCCCGCGCTGGCGTCGCTGAGCGCCCGCGAGCGGGAGGTCCTCACCGCCCTGGTCCGCGGCGCCAGCAATGCGCAGATCGCGAAGGACCTCTGGATCAGCGAGGCCACCGTGAAGACCCACATCAGCAGCGTGCTCGGCAAGGTCGGTGCCGCGAGCCGCGTGCAGGCCGTCGTCTTCGCCTACGAGAGCGGCTTCGTCCGGCCCGACTGGTCCGCGTAGGCGGGCCGCCCGGCGAGGTTCGCGGTGGGCGACAGCGCTCGCGCCGCTGGGCGCGTGCGGTGTCGCTGGGGCCGAGCCTCGGCTGGGCGGACAGTTCGCGCCTGCCGGACGGCGCAGGGTGTCCGCGTGGGCGAGTTTCGGGCTGGAGGCGCGTGGCGGGGCTGAGACGGGCCTCCCGGCCGGCGGGGTTCGCGGTGGGCGACACGGCTCGCGCTGCTCGCCGCGTGCGGTGTCGCTGGGGCCGAGCCTCGGCCTAGCGGACAGTTCGCGCCTGCCGGGGGCCGCAGGGTGTCCGCGTGGCCGAGTCT
>NZ_JASDDD010000095.1:0-3872 GCF_030407555.1 Curtobacterium sp. APC 4022 | reverse complement strand
CTCGCTGCCTGCGCCCGCTACCGGGCCGCCCCCGACGTCCCCGGTTCTCATGCCGGCCGCACCCCCGACCACCCGGGCTGCAGCCCCGTGCCGCGTCCGGATGTAGCCCTCGCCGTCGAGCTGCTCGTACGCCGCCACCACCGTCCCGCGTGCCACCCCGAGCTCAGCCGCCAGCGCACGGGTCGACGGCAGTGGGTCGTCCGTACCGAGCGTCCCGTCGTGCACCAGTCCGCGGATGCGTGCGACAACTGCGGCCACCTTGTTCGACTGGTCCACTCGAACCGCTCCGATCTGGTCTACGTGCTGATCCAGTGCTGACCCTAGCGTCGGACCGTGCCCACCGACGAGACCCTGCCAGCCCTGCCAGCCCTGCCCGCCCTGACCGTGCGACGGCTCCGCGACCGCCAGCAGACCGACCCCGAGGCCCTCCGCCAGGTCCTCGCCGAGGGCTTCGTCGCCCACGTCGGCCTGGTCCGCGACGGCTTCCCGATCGTGCTGCCGTTCCTCTACGGCGTCGGTGACCTCGGCGCCGGCCCCGTCCTGCTGCTGCACGGCTCGACCGGCGGTGGCCTCTTCCTCGACGCCGGCGCGGCGGGCGTTCCTGTCTCGGCGACCATCACCCACCTCGACGGCATCGTCTTCGCCCGCTCGACCTTCGACAGCTCGGCGAACTACCGCAGCGCGATGATCGCTGGACGGGCGACCGTCGTACCGACCGAGCAGCGGGCCGACGCACTCCGCCAGGTCGCGGACCACCTCATGCCCGGCCGCCGGGCCGAGGTGCGCGAGATGACCGCCAAGGAGGTCCGGCAGACCCAGGTCCTGCAACTGCCGCTCGACGCCGCCAGCGTCAAGGTCCGCGCCGCCGGTGTGGGGGAGTCACCCGACGACGGCGAGGACCACAGCGTCTGGGCCGGCGTCCTGCCCGTCGCACTCCGGGCCGGTGCTCCGGTGCCCGGAGCGCTCGCCGCGGCCGGAGCGACACCGGTCGACGACGCCGTGGTCGCGCTCGCCGCTCGGCTCGACGCGGCCGCCGACGGACGGGAGGCCCGACTCGCCGCCGGCATGTGAGGCCTCTCGGCGAGTCTGTGACGGGCTGCAGGAACGAGGTCGGGTTCTCCAGGCGGGATCAGGTTCGTGACCAATACGTTATCTTCCCGAGTCGCCGCTCCAGAAGGACGGCTCGGACCCGGAAGGAACCATGGGACGCCACGCTCTGCCCGCCCTCGACGAAGGCCGTCGAGCCGCACCCGTCCCGCCGCCTGCCGCACCCCGCGCACGAGGCCGCCGCTCCGCCTCCGGTCCCGCCGTGGCCCGCACCACCTTCGTCGAGCACCAGCGCCCGGCCCGCGTGGTCGCCCTCGCTCCGGCTCGTCCGGTCCGACCGGCGACGAGCGCGTTCGTCTCGCGGAACGCCGCCATCCGGGCCGAGCGTGCCGCCGACCCGCGTCACATCCGCCGGGCCGCGAACGCCAAGCGTGCCGCGCTGCTCATCGCCCCGGCGCTCGCGATCACCTCGACCCTGTCGCTGTCGATCCCGGCCGAGGCCGCGACGGCCGCCCCCGCTCCGACGACCACCACCACGACGTCCCTGGCGCTGCAGACCTACACGGTCGCCCACGACGTCCAGGTGCCGATCGTCTCCTCCGACGGCGTGACGACGACCTCGATCGTGTCCTACCCGACCCTCGTGCTCCGCTTCGGCGTGACCGAGACCCAGGCGAAGTCGGCGCTGTCCGCTGCGCTCTCGGCCGGCGGCGACCGCGCCACCGTGCTCCAGACGGCGCTGCAGTACCTCGGCGACCCGTACGTCGAGGGCGGTGCCAGCCACGCGGGCATCGACTGCTCCGGGCTGACGATGGTGGCGTACCAGTCGGTCGGCATCCAGCTCGCTCACTACGTCCCGACGCAGGACGCGGTCGCCACGACCGTGCCCGAGTCCGAGGCGCTGCCCGGCGACATGGTCGTCTACGACAACGACGACCACGTCGGCCTGTACCTCGGCCAGGGACTCGTGCTGCAGGCACCGCACCCGGGCGAGGTCGTCGACATCGTCCCGATGTACCCGGCCGCCCACCACTTCGCGCGTCTCCTGCCCGCGGGCGTCTGAGCCCCGACCGCAGCGCACCCACCGGCCCGCACCGCGACCTGACCCGTGTCCGGGAGCAGGACGCGGGGCACGGGTCCGGCGTCTGGCGTCCGGTGACCCGTGACGGGCGGGACCGGTGCGCCCGAGGGGTTGCGAGCCTCCCGTAAGCTGGAGTGATGGCCACCGACACCCGCACACCGTTCGAGGAGCAGCGCTCTGCCCGCCCGCAGGTGCGCCCGCGCACCGAAGGATGGCAGCAGGCGACCGGGACCGACGGTCGGCCGTTGCTGCAGTTCGCGTCCCCGAAGCGGGGCAAGCCGCCGGTGCACCTGGCGGACCTGACGGTGGAAGAGCGCGAAGCCAAGATGAAGGAACTCGGTCTGCCCGGGTTCCGCGCCAAGCAGCTCGCCACCCACTACTTCACGCACTACACGTCCGACCCGGCGAAGATGACCGACCTGCCGTCGGCCCAGCGTGACGAACTCGTCGCGGGGCTGCTGCCGCCCCTGCTCACCGAGACCCGTCGTCTCGAGACCGACAAGGGCGACACGATCAAGTTCCTCTGGAAGCTGCACGACGGCGCCCTGGTCGAGTCGGTGCTCATGCGGTACCCGGGGCGCATCACGCTCTGCGTCTCGTCGCAGGCCGGATGCGGCATGAACTGCCCCTTCTGCGCGACCGGGCAGGCGGGCTTGACCCGCAACATGTCGACGGCCGAGATCATCGACCAGATCGTGCAGGCCAACGCCGCGATCGCTGCCGGTGAGCTCGGGGGTGACCCGCGCAAGGGCGGGCAGGACCGTGTCGACGCCGAGCGGGTGACGAACATCGTGTTCATGGGCATGGGGGAGCCGCTCGCGAACTACAAGCGCCTGATGGACGCCGTGCGGTTGATGGTCGCTCCGCAGCCGAACGGCCTCGGGATGAGTGCCCGCGGCATCACCGTGTCGACCGTGGGCCTGGTGCCCGCGATGCTCAAGCTCGCCGACGAGGGGATCCCGCTCACGTTCGCGCTCTCGCTGCACGCGCCGGACGACGAACTGCGTGACGAGATGATCCCGGTGAACTCGAAGTGGAAGGCCGACGAAGCGATCGACGCCGCCCACAACTACTACGTCAAGACCGGTCGGCGGGTGTCGATCGAGTACGCGCTCATCAAGGACATGAACGACCACGCCTGGCGTGCGGACCTGCTGGCGGAGAAGCTCAACAAGCGTGGCAAGGGCTGGGTGCACGTGAACCCCATCCCGCTGAACCCGACGCCCGGCTCCGTGTGGACCTCGTCCGAGGTGCACGTGCAGGACGAGTTCGTCCGGCGACTCAACGCTGCGGGCATCCCGACGACCCTCCGCGACACCCGCGGCAAGGAGATCGACGGCGCGTGCGGGCAGTTGGCCGCGGCCGACTGACGTCGGTCCACGGTCGTCCGTTCGACCACGCCGGTCGCGTCGACGACCGGTCTGCCGGGAGGCGCAGTGCGAGTCAGCACTGCGCCTCCCGTCGTTCCCGGGGCAGGCAGCGCAGCCGCCCATCCGGGCACACCGCCGCGACACGCCCGGGCGGCGTGCTGGCTTGGCGCTGCCGTTCACCCGTGCGTAGAGTAATCACTCGTTGCCGCTGAGGCGGAGAACGGAACGGCCGAGACACTGACCGGGTCACTGACCTGGGAGATGCAGTCTGGCTCCGATCTTCCCCGGGCAACGAACCAGCCTCTCTGGCGGAGCATCTTCGTGGTGTCGAGTGGGGAGTGCGTCTGGTCCTTGAGAACTCAACAGCGTGCACA
>NZ_JASDDD010000094.1:0-4063 GCF_030407555.1 Curtobacterium sp. APC 4022 | reverse complement strand
GTCAGGCCCGACCCGGAGGCCCGACCAGCGGCCGCCGCGTACCGTGTCGGCCGACGAGATGAGAGCACCCATGCAGTTCCAGCACATCGCCGGGGTCGGCACGCGCGTCTGGCGGTGGAGCCGGAGTTCCGGCACGCAGCCGCGACTGCTCCACGCCGCCAAGGCCGCCGCTGCCGCAGCCCTGGCGTGGGTCCTCGCCCGGCACGTCCCCGGAGTCGCGTCCGACTACCCGTACTACGCCCCGCTCGGCGCCGTGGTCGCGATGCAGACGACGGTGTTCGCGGGCCTCCGGAGCGGCGTGCAGACCCTGGTCGGCATCGCACTGGGCATCGCGGTGGCGGCGTTCACGATGTGGGTGGGGGACCCCGGTGTCCTCGCGGTCGCTCTGGCGGTCGGGGTCGGCGTGCTCGTCGGCGGGTTCCGGATCCTCGGCGAGGGCAGCTCGTGGGTGTCGACGGCAGCGCTGTTCGTGCTGCTCGTCGGGGGTGCGCACGCCGAGGGGTACTCGCTCGGCTACCTCGTGCAGATGGCCGTCGGCGTGGTCGTCGGCCTGCTGGTGAACTTCCTGGTGTTCCCGCCGCTGCGCTTCTGGGACGCCGAGCGCCGCATCGACCAGGTGAACGGCGTGCTGGCCGAGCACCTCGACGGCCTGGCGGATGTCCTGGAGCAGGGCGAGCGGGACGAGCGGGCGTGGGACCGGGCGCAGGACCGCCTGGACCGGGCGATCGCCGACGTCCGCAGCCGGGTGTCGATCGCGCAGGAGAGCCGACGCATCAACCCGCGCGGCGCACTGCGGGGATCACGGGCACGGCTGCAGCACGACGGGTCGCGCTTCCGGGCGCTCGAGCGGGTCGCCTGGTACACGACGGACCTCACCGAGCTCGTGGCCCGGTCGGGTCCGGTGTCGTCGAACCTCGGTCGGCCGGACGAGGCGTTCACCGAACCCCTCACGACGGCGATCCGGCAGGTCGCCGCGATGGTGCGCGGCGACCACCCGCCCGAGGAGGGCGACCGTGCGATCTCGGAACTCGAGCACGCACTCGACGCCTCCCGCGAGAACCCGTCCGACGTGGCGGTGACGTCGTCGGCGCTGGTGTCGCTCCGGGGGATCGTCGAGTCCGAGCGTCGGGCGACGCAGGACGTCGACACCGAGACCGGACCGTCGACCTGACGGGCTCGACCTGACCTGACCGGCTCGACCTGACGGACCCCGCGCCTAGACTTCCCCCGTGTCCGCGCCGCGCATCGCCGTCCTCGGTCCGGTGCTCGCCGAGGACCCCACCGGCACGCTCGTGCCGCTGCCCGGGGCGCTGGCACGCACCTTCCTCACCGCACTCGTGCTGGCCCGCGGTCGCGCCGTGACCACCGCGTCCCTCATCGACGACCTGTGGGGTGACGAACCCCCGAAGGGCGCCCGCGCGGCCCTGCAGACCCTCGTCTCCCGCCTCCGCCGCGCGATCGCCGACGGGTTCGTCGTCTCGACCGCCGCCGGGTACGCCCTCGGGGTGGATGCCGACGCGACGGACCTGGGGGCGGCCGAACGGACGCTCGACGGCCCCCCGGACACATCCGTGGACGCCGCGGCGCTCCGTGCGGCACTGGACCGCTGGCGCGGTGAGCCCGGCGGTGACCTCGAGGGTCCGGTCGGGACGGCACTCGCCGACCGCGCGAGCGCGGTCCGACGGGACCTCCGTCGACGGCTGGCCACGGTCCTCCAGTCCGACGGCCAGCCGGACACCGCCGCCGCGATCTGGCGCGAGGAGGCTGCCGCCGACCCCTTCGACGAGTCCGTCGTCGCCGGGCTCGTCCGGGCACTCGCGGCCGGCGGCCAGTCGGCGGAGGCGCTCGCCGTCTTCGCCGCGCACCGCGACCGGCTGTCCGACGAACTGGGCGCGGACCCGTCGGCGGACCTGGTCCGACTGAACGCCGACGTGCTCCGCAGCGCCGGACCCGCCGGCGGCTCGGCCCGCCGGGTCGGGTTGCGGGCCGCCCCGAACGCCCTCATCGGACGGGAGGCCGACCTCGCCGCCGTCACGCGCCTCCTGTCCGAAGCGCGGCTGGTGACGATCCTCGGAGCCGGTGGACTCGGCAAGACCCGACTGGCCCAGGCCGTGGCGGCGACCGTGCCGGTGGCCTCCGGGGTCGTCGTCGTCGAGCTCGCACCGCTCAGCACCGGCGAGGACGTCGTCCCCGCGATCGGCGCGCTGCTGGGGCTCGCCGAGGTCCGCAGTGCGCGGAGCCTCCGGGACGCCGTGATCGCCGACCTGCGCACCCGGGTGGTCCGTGCGCTCGGGGAGGAACCCACGCTGCTCGTGCTCGACAACTGCGAGCACATCCTCGAGCCGGTCGCCGCGTTCGCCGCGGACCTGCTCGCGGTGCTGCCCGGACTGCGGGTCCTGACGACCTCGCGCGCGCCGCTGGCGGCCGCCGGCGAGGTCGTCGCGCCGCTGGCACCGCTGCCCGTCGAGGCGGACGGGGCCGCCGTCCGCCTGTTCACCGACCGGGCACGGGCCGCTCGACCGGGAGCCGTGCTGCCGGTCGACGCGGTCCGCCGGATCTGCACCCGGCTGGACGGTTCACCGCTGGCGATCGAACTGGCCGCCGCCCGGATCCGGGGGATGAGCGTCGACGAGATCGAGCGACGACTCGACGACCGCTTCGCGTTGCTCCGGGGTGGCGACCGGTCGGCGCCCGAGCGACACCGGACCCTGCTGGCGGTGATCGAGTGGAGCTGGCGGCTGCTCGACGCCGGTGCCCGGGACCTGCTGACCCGCCTCGCGCTGTTCCCGGACGGCCTGTCCGTCGACGCCGTCGAAGCGGTCGCCCCACCGGAGCGGCTGCACGACGCCCTCGACGACCTGGCGGAACTGGTCGAGCAGTCCCTCGTGCAACTCGTCGAGCAGGAGGGGGAGCCGGTCCGCTACCGCCTGCTCGAGACCGTCCGCGAGTTCGGTGCCGCACGACTCGAGGAGTCCGGAGCGACCGCCGATGTCCGCGCCGCGATGACGCGGTGGGCCTGCCGGACCGCCGCCGGGCACGACCTGTTCATCGTCCGGACCACGGACCAGGTCGCCCGCTTCCGGGTCCTGGAACGCGAGGCCGACAACCTCGTCACGATGCTGCGCTGGGCCCTCCGCACCGGGGACCCGGTCGCGGTCGCCCCGCTCTTCTCGGCGCTCGCCGGGTACTGGTCGTTCCGCGGGGCGCACGGCGAGGTCGCGGCCATCGCACCGGACGTCGTCGCGGTGCTCCGGACGCTGGGACCTGACGGCGGCGACCCGGCGAACGCGCCCGTGAGCGACCCGGGCGTCCGCACCGCGGCGGTCCTCGGACTCGTCATCGCCTGTGCGACCGCGGCCTTCACGGACCGCCGCACCTCGGTCCGTGCCCGCGCGGCGCTCCGCCGCCTCCGTAGGACGGGCGTGACCGGCGTGCCCGTGGTCGACGCGCAGGCCGAACTGCTGCTCACCCTCGGGCGTCGGAGCGTCGGCGAGGCCGCACTGGCCCGGCTCCGCGAGGACCCGGACGCCGGGGTGGCGTGCCTGGCACACCTGCTCAGTGCCCCGCTGACGGAGAACGACGGCGAGCTCGAACGCGCCCTGGGCTTCGCGACCCGTGCGCGGGTGCTCGCCGAGCAGGCCGGGGACGTCTGGACCTCGGGCACCGCGGCCGTCTCGGTGACGCAGCTCGCGGGGCAGCTCGGGCGGTACGACCAGGCGCTCGACGCAGCCGACGCGGCCCGTGCGCGACTCGAGCAGTTCGGCGCCGAGGACGACCTGATCGAGGTGGGGTGGAGCGTGGGGCTGAGTGCCGCCGCGACCGGGGACGTCGAGCGCGCCCGGACGCTGGCCACCGAACTCGCCGCGCTGCCGGCCTCCACCGCTGTCGGGCCGGTGGGCGGGCCGGGCGGCGGCCCCGGCGGCGAACGTGCGCAGATGGCGTTGCTCGCGCACGCGGTGCGCGCCGAGGTCGCGCGCGCCGAGGGCGACCCGGGCGGTGCGGTCGGGGAGTACCGGCGCGCGTGGGACGGCGTGCTGCCGCACCGACGTGCGGCGAGCCAGTG
>NZ_JASDDD010000093.1:0-4154 GCF_030407555.1 Curtobacterium sp. APC 4022 | reverse complement strand
TCGTGAGCGGAGAGCACCCGTCCCTGGGTGCCCACCCTGCCCTCCGGAGTCCGCATCCCATGACACCGCGCATCCTCGTCGTCGACGACGACCAGGCCCTCGCCGAGATGATCGGCATCGTCCTCCGGTCGGAGGGCTACGAGCCCGACTTCAGTGCCGACGGCAACGACGCCGTCGAGGCGTTCCACGCGACGAAGCCCGACCTCGTGCTGCTCGACGTCATGCTGCCGGGCATCGACGGCATCGAGGTGTGCCGTCGCATCCGGGCCGAGAGCGGCACCCCGATCATCATGCTCACCGCCAAGGGCGACACTGCCGACGTCGTCGCCGGGCTCGAGAACGGTGCCGACGACTACGTCGTGAAGCCGTTCAACCCGAAGGAGCTCGTCGCCCGGATCCGGACCCGCCTGCGGCCGACCGCGACCGACGCGACCGTCCTGCACGTCGGTGACCTGGTCGTCGACGTCCCCGGGCACGAGGTCCGCCGGGGCGACGCCGCCATCGCCCTCACCCCGCTGGAGTTCGACCTGCTCCGGGCGCTCGCCGAGAAGCCCAGCCAGGTGTTCACCCGCGAGATGCTCCTCGAGCAGGTCTGGGGCTACCACTACAAGGCGGACACCCGCCTGGTGAACGTGCACGTGCAGCGCCTCCGCGCCAAGATCGAGCACGACCCGGACAACCCGCGCATCGTGACCACCGTCCGCGGGGTCGGGTACCGGGCCGGCGCGCAGAGCTGACGTCCGTGCCGTCGTCGTCGGCCCCGGCGCCGTTCCGCCGCGTGCGCCGGCGGGTGCGCACCTGGCTCCGCCGGATCTGGCGCGGGATCGCGTACCTCTGGCGTCGCTCGCTGATGGTCCGCTCCGCCGCGATCACCGTCGCGACCACCGGGCTCGCCGTCGCCGTGATCGGCACCGCGGTCATGGTGAGCATCTCGAACAACGTCTACGCGCAGCGCCGCGACCAGATCGAGGCCGAGTCGGCGCGCGCGACGATCGTCGCGCAGAACATCTTCGACGCGGCGACCGCGGCCGAGGACAACAACCAGACCGAACTCGAGTCGCTGCAGAGCGAGGCGCAGAACGCGATCCTCTCGAACACGACCAGTCCGGGTGGGACGAGCATCGCGATCGAACGGACACCGGGAGCCCGGACCCCGCAGATCCTGCAGAACGTCGCCAGCTACGGGTTCCCCGACTCCGTGATCACCGACGACCTGCGGAAACGGGTCGCCGCCGACACCGGCGAGCTCAGCCTGCAGCCCGTGCGGCTCGACGGGCCGGGCGGCCGGGGCCCGGGACTCGCCGTCGGGTCCACCCTGCAGATCCCGAGCGCCGGGCAGTACGAGCTGTACATCGTGTACGACCTGTCCGATGCCCAGCAGACGCTCGACTTCGTGTCGCAGACCCTGTCGATCGGCGGTGTCGCCCTCATCGTGCTCATCGCCCTCGTCACCTCGCTCGTGGTGCGCCTGGTCGTCGTCCCGATCCGCGGCGCTGCCGAGACCAGCCGCAAGATCGCCGCCGGCCGCCTGGACGAACGCATCCCGGTCCGGGGCGAGGACGACATCGCCACGCTGGCCCGGAGCTTCAACGACATGGCCGACGCCGTCAGCCGACAGATCACCCAGCTGGCCGAGCTCTCGCGCGTCCAGCAGCGCTTCGTGTCCGACGTCTCGCACGAGCTCCGCACCCCGCTGACGACGATCCGCCTGGCCGGAGACCTGCTGTTCGACGCCCGCCACGCCTTCGAGCCGTCCGTCGCCCGCTCCGCGGAACTGCTGCACGCCCAGGTCGACCGGTTCGAACTGCTGCTCGCCGACCTGCTCGAGATCTCCCGGTACGACGCGCAGGCCGTCGAGCTCGAGACCGAACCGGTCGTCCCCGCCGCACTCGCCGCCGACATCGTCGAGGAGTTCCGCCCGCTCGCCGACCGTGCCGAGATCGAACTGCGCCTGGCCACCCCGGGCGGACACACCACCATGCAGCTCGACGCCCGCCGGATCCGCCGGGTGCTCCGGAACCTCGTCGGCAACGCCATCGAGCACGGCGACGGCCGCCCGGTCGACGTCGTGGTCGACAGCGACTCCCGGTCCGTCGCCATCGCGGTGCGTGACCGAGGAGTCGGGATGCCGGCCGAGGACACCGCCCGCGTGTTCGACCGCTTCTGGCGCGCCGACCCGAGCCGCAAGCGCACCATCGGCGGCACCGGACTCGGGCTCGCCATCAGCCTCGGCGACGCCCAGCTGCACGGCGGCCGCATCGACGTGTGGTCCCGTCCGGGCGAGGGGTCCGCGTTCGTGCTCACCCTGCCCCGCCGGAGCAGTGAGGCCCCGCCGACCTCCGCGATCCCGCTGCCCGCACTCGACGAGTCCTACGAGGGACCGACCGGAACGGAGGAGCCGGCATGACCCGGACCGAGCGCCACGGAGGAACCGGCACGACCCGGACCGACCGACGGACCCGCACCACGCGCCTCCGGCTCGTGCTCACGGCCGCGCTCGCCGCCGTGACGCTGCTCTTCGCCACCGCCTGTGCCGCGATCCCGACCGGCGGGCCGGTCCGCTCCGGGCAGTCGATCACCGACGAGTCGCCCACGGGCGGCGTCGACTACCGCCCCACCGGACCGGAGGACGGCGCGAACCAGACCGACCTGCTCACGCAGTTCATCGACGCCGCCACCGGTGCCCAGAACGACTACGCGGTCGCCCGCGAGTTCCTCAGCAGCGGGTTCTCGCAGAAGTGGAACCCGCGCCAGGGCGTCACCATCCGGCAGGGCGACGGCGACGTCGAACGGGTCGGGGACGAGGAACTCACCTACACCCTGACGGCGAGTGCCTCGGTCGACGCCGACGGCGAGTACACCCAGGCCGTCCGGCCGACGTCCTCGACGCTGACGTTCCAGTTCGTCCGCGAGGACGGCCAGTGGCGCATCAGCTACGCCCCCGACGGGATCATCCTGTCGCCGGTCAACTTCACCTCGGTGTTCCAACCGCACGCCCTGTACTTCTATGACCCGACCTACCGGTTCCTCGTCCCCGACGAACGGTGGTTCCTGGCCCGGTCCTCGACGAGCACCCGCATCGTCAGCGCCCTGCTCGCCGGACCCGCCGAGTGGCTCGAGGGCTCGGTCGTGTCCTCGTTCCCCGAGGGCACGCAGCTCTCGCTGAACGCCGTCACGATCGAGAGCGGCAGCGCGCAGGTCGACCTGTCGAGCGAGGCGCTCCGGGCGAACACGGTCGAGAAGGTCCGGATGCGCGAACAGCTCACCGACTCGCTCTCCTCCGTCGCCACGATCTCGTCGGTCGACCTCACGGTCGAGGGCGTCCCCGTCCCGTTGCCCGACTCCAGCGGTACGAGCGCGCAACGCAACCCCGACGTCGACGCCCGTCCACTCGTCGTGCAGGACCGGGTCACCGGGTACGCGACGGCCGGCACCGGGGACGTCACCGCGCTCGGCGGCGGCCTCAGCGACCGCATCGCCGGACTCCGACCGCAGTCCCTGGCCCTCTCTGCCTCCGGTTCGGTCGCCGCCGTGGGCAACGACGACGGCGTGTTCGTCGTCCGGTCCGGCAAGGCCCCCCTCCGCATCGACACCCGGGAGGACCTGGTCGCCCCGAGCATCGACGACCAGGGCTTCGTCTGGGTCGCCCAGCGGTCGGACACCCGGTCGATCACCGCCTACGGCCTCGGCGGCGACCCGCACACCGTCACCTCGACCCTGCCGGACGGGAAACTCGTGTCGTTCCAGGTGTCCCGCGACTCGACGCGCGCCCTGGCCCTGCTCGACACCGACGACGGGGCAGCGCTCTACGTCGTCGCGATCACCCGGGGGTCGGACCGGGCACCGACCTCCCTCGGACCGCCGGTCCGGGTGCAGGCCGCCGAGGGCGACCCCGTCGGAGCCGCCTGGGTCGACGAGCTCGACGTCGCCTCGGTCGGACGCACCAGCGCCGGTTCGAGCGTCGTCCGCACCACCGTCGGCGGCCAGTGGGACACGCTCGCCAAGCCGGACGGGCGGGCCACGGGGATCGCCGGGGGGAGCGGCAGTGCGTTGCTGCTCCGGATGTCGGACGGGTCGGTGCTGCAGTCCACCGGGGGTGCGTGGGACACCACCGGTGTCGAGGCGTCGGTGCTGGGCGTGCAGCGCTGACCGTC
>NZ_JASDDD010000092.1:0-4221 GCF_030407555.1 Curtobacterium sp. APC 4022 | reverse complement strand
CCCGCGGTCCCGCCCGTCGGCCCGCCGACCGGCCCGTCGCAGTCGTCCGCGGTCCCACACCAGGTGCTCTACGTCTTCGCCGACTTCCAGGAGATGGTGCGCGTCGACTGCTGGTGCAGCCACGACGGTGACCACGTCGACGCCTACCCCTTCCACGAAGAGATCATCCGTCCGCTCATCGACACCATCGTCCGGCGCGTCCGCCGCCGCTCCAGGAGAGGCCAGACCCCATGAACACCATCACGCCCCCGAGCCCGCTGGGCACCAACCGTCGCAGCCGCACCCAACGGGCCGTGGTCGTCGTGCTGGCCGTCGCCCTGGTGGCGTCGACCGGCGTCCTCGCGGTGCTCGCCGCGACGCCCGCAAGCGCCGCCACGATGACGAGTGCGTCGACGACCACGTCCGAGCAGCAGGTCGCCGCCCCGGACCAGGCGGACTCCACGCACCTCGACGCGGTCGGGTCCCTGGTGCTCCGCCGTCTGCTGCTCGCCGACCCGGTGGCGCAGTCGAAGTGGCTGAGCGGCAAGCCGATCGCCGACCCGGTGCGCGAGCAGGCGGTCGTCGACGAGGCCGTGTCCCTCGCCCGACAGCAGGGCGTCGACCCGGACCTCGTCACCCGGGTGGTCCGCTCGCAGATCGCGGCGAGCAAGGTCGTCCAGCGCGGCCTCATCACGTCGTGGACGCACCACCCCGCCACCGCTCCGACGACCGCGCCGGACCTGGCGACGATCCGCCCGCAGCTCGACGCGATCGACACCGACCTGGTCGCGGCGATCGGCGCCGCCCAGGCGACCGCCGGCAGCCCGCAGTGCGCGCACCTCGTGGTCGCCGAGCGGAAGCGCCTGTCGGCGGGCCTCGACTCGCTGCACCGCAAGGGCATCCGCGACGCGCTCACCGGGTTCTGCACCGCCTGACCGACGGTTGCCGCGGGGCGGTGACGAGACGAGCCTCCCGTCCGTCGTGATGACGGACGGGAGGCTCGGCTCGCGTCGTGTGGGTCGGCGTGCGTCCGCTACTGCACCGCCCTGTTCGAGTACCGCGTCACGGTCTGCGGCTGCCCGGACACCGCGCCGGTGGCGGCGGAGCCCTGCCCGTTGACGACGTGGTCGATCGTGCCGGCGTTCGTGTTGAGCGCGACGGTGGTCATGTCGTGCAGCACCACGCCCGGTCGGTCCGGCACCTCGAACGACTGCGTCGCGTGCAGCGACGGGTTGACGTTCGTGAAGATGTAGCTGCCGAGACCCCAGGCTTCGTGCGTCTCCACCTTGTCGGACACCTTGTACGCGGCCCAGCCGTTCACCTTCTGGTGGCGCCAGGAGGCCTGGTCCGGAGCGTCGTACGGCAGCTCGTTCTGGAAGAACACGGTCCGCCCGCGCTCGCCGTTCCACACCACGTTGTACTTCTGGTAGTGCTCGACGAACAGCCCGGTGGCGGTGACGTCGTCCCCGTTCACGACCACGCCGGTGTCGGCGGTGTTCACCGTCCAGCCGACGGAACCGGCGACACCGTGGTCGGCACGCCAGGCCCAGATGTCGTCGAGGATCGTGTGGCTGCTGTTGACCTCGAGGCTCGTCGTGGCCTTGCCGACGTGCGGGCCGCCGATGCGGAAGAACACGTCCTGCAGGGCGGTCGGGTCGGCGGCGCTGCCGGCGGTGGCCGGGTTGCGGTCGACCTTGTGGTGACCGCTGCCGATCCGCAGCAGCGTCGGGGAGTCGACGGGGCCGGCGTCGAAGGTCAGCCCGGCGATGTCGACGCCCCGGACGTCACCGACGACCATCGGGACGGCACCGGCCTGCGCGGTCAGCGTCGCCATCCCCAGACCGAGCACCACGGTGTCGGCACGCTTGACGGAGATGCTCTTCGCGACGTCGTAGACGCCGGGCGTGACGAGCAGGTGCTTGCCCTTCGCGAGGGCGGCGTTGATCGTCGCGACCGAGTCAGAGGGGTGCGCGACGAAGAAGTCGCTGAGGGGCAGCGACCGACCGGGGGTGTGCCCGTTCGCCCAGCTGGTTCCGACCGAGTTCGTCGCGGCGCTCGGGACGAACACGCGGTACGCCCCGCTGTCGTCGACGTAGAGGTACGGCTTCTCGCGGGAGACCGGGGTCGCCGTCAGCGTCGTGTACGGCGGCACCGGGAAGGACTGCGCGGGGGCGTTCAGGTCGCCGGAGAACACCTGGTTCCAGACGCCGTTCGACCATCCGGCACCCAGGTCGGTGTTCCGGACGTAGAACTGCTGCTGCGAGCCGTTCAACGCCCCGCCCTCGAGCTTCGAGTCCGCGACGAAGCCGCCGCTGGCGTAGTTCGGGTCCTCGCAGTAGGGCATGAAGGACGTGTAGTCCTTGACGTCCACGCGTCGCATCGGCGCGGCCTGCGAGACGGCCCACATCTCGTTGCCGGTGTGGCAGGCGTCGGCGGTCGGCACCACGTGGATGGTCAGGTTCGACACCGACCGCCAGAAGGTGTCGAGCGAGCCGCTGCCGTTGCGGCCGGTCGCGGTCACACCGCCGTTGATCGTCACGCCGCTCGGGTCCTGCCCGAGGCCGTCGACCTCGGTGGAGTACCCGACCCGGATGTCGAGCGGGTCCGCCGCCGAGCCGTAGGTGCCCGGCTTGAAGAAGAGTGCGTACCGTGCGGTGCCCATCTCGTTGTCGACCTGCTGCTCGTAGACGGCGTCGACCTTCGCCTGGATGTCCGCCTGGGGCATGTCCGGGGAGAAGACGAGGACGTTCGGGCCGAGGTCGGTCGTCGGTGCAGCGGCCGGGGGTGCGGCGACGGCGGTCTGGGTCGTGGCGAGGACGCCGAGCGCTGCTGCGCCCACCGCCACCGTCGCGCCGATGACGCGTCGGCGGGTTCGGGCCCGTCCGAGGGGCGCTGGGGAGAGGGGGTTCACCGTGACCTGCTTCCTTGCAGATGTGCGGACACCGTCGGGCCCGGGGCGACGTCGCTGTCACCGGGGCGGACGACGACGGCCGCGCTGGTTGGGGTGGCGAGAGCGTAACGCCGTCGAGGCACTGCACAGGGGACGGATCCGGGCGCCTTCGTTGTGCGGATGATCCGGCCCCGTCATCCGCCCCGGGCCTGTGGTAGACCCCTCACCATGAGCAGTCCTTCGTTCCTCGATGTGGAGACGACGAATGCCGACGAACTCACCGAAGCGATCAGTGCGGGGTTCGGGTACCGCGTCGTCGCGACCTCGGACGTCGTCTCGCACCGGCAGCGCGTCATCGTCGGTGACCCGGTCACCCTCGCCGAGTTCGAGTGGGGCGCCGAGGTGCACGTCGCCATCGACGCCACCGACGAGCTCATGTTCGTCGAGGTCCGATCGGGTGCCTTCGCGTTCAACCCCTGGGGCTGCGACGAGGTCATCGGCGAGGGCGATGCGTTCGTGATGCCGCCCGACCAGGAGCTCGAGTTCGTCGTCGACCACGCCATCGCTTCGACCTGCTCCTTCTCGGCGCAGCTGCTCCGCCGGGTCGCCCGGGAGGTCTGGGACGACGACGGCGTCTGCCTGGCGGAGGGCACCCTGCGACCGGTGGACGCCGGTCGGCACTGGCTCTGGCGCCGGACCGTGCAGGAGTACCGCCGCCAGGTGCTCGAGACGCCGGACGTCTACGGCAACGAGCTGCTCCGCGCCGAGGCGTCACGGTTCGTCGTCGTGAGTGCGATCTCTGCGTTCGGCCTGGTCACCGAACCCCGGCGGGAGGCGTCCGTGAGTGCTGCCGTCCGCCGCGCGACCGCCTGGGTGGACGAGCACCGGCGGGAGCCGATCACCGTGCCGGACATCGCCGCCGCGGCACGGCTGTCGCCCCGGGGGCTCTCGCTGGCCTTCCGGCGGGAGCGTGGACAGACGCCGATGGAGTACGTCCGGCTGGCGCGCGTCGACGGTGCCCGGGCGGACCTGGTCGCCGGGGACCCGACGCGGGGGGACACCGTCGCGGGCATCGCGGCCGACTGGGGGTTCAGCAACGCCGGACGCTTCACGGGGCTGTACCGGCAGACGTACGGCGAGCCGCCGCGTCGGACGCTGATGCGCTGAGGGCGGGGGTCGGCGAGGCCCCCGCCCTCTCGTCCCAGGACCCTGATCCGACCCCTGGGGCATGCCCATCGTGCCAGCAGGGCGACGGCGTCGCAGGGTGTTCATCCACCTGAGGGACCGATCGAAGCACACCGCGTGCCCGATGCGTCCAGGTGCTACCGTCAGCGTCACGTCCTGGCCCTCGG
>NZ_JASDDD010000010.1:0-19953 GCF_030407555.1 Curtobacterium sp. APC 4022 | reverse complement strand
CACGGGACGGGCGCGCCCACCCGGCACGCGCCGACGAGCGGGAGGCTCCGCCAGCCGGGCCCGGCCGCGGAGCGGTCATGACACCCCGCTCACCTCCCGCCGACTGGTCACAACGCGTCGCTCTGGAGGCCCGTAACCGACAGAACGTGACCGCTCGGCGACGGAGGCCGGGCGCGCCCACCCCGGCGCGCCCGCCCCGGCGCGCACGTCCCGGAACGCCGAACGCCGCCCCGCAGGACGGCGTTCGGTGTGACGGGAGGAACGTGTGGACTCAGCCGACGCGGTGCAGCCAGACGACGGGGTTGCCCTCGGCCGCGTGGCGGAACGGCTCGAGTTCGTCGTCCCACGCCTGCCCGAGTGCGAGCCGGAGTTCCCGGTGCAGCTCGAGGGCGTTGCTGCCGGCGATCTCCATCGCGTAGCGGATGCGGTCCTCGGGGACGACCATGTTGCCCGTGACGTCGGTCTGTGCGTAGAAGACGCCGAGGTCGGGGGTGTGCATCCACCGGCCGCCGTCGGAGTCAGTCGTCGCGTCCTCGGTGACCTCGAAGCGCAGGTGCTCCCACCCGCGCAGCGCAGAGGCGATCGCCGCGCCGGACCCGATCGGCCCGGACCACGTGAACTCGGTGCGGCGCGAACCGTCGAGTGCGGGCTGGTCGAGCCACGAGAAGTTCACGGCGCGGTTCATCGCGCGACCTGCCGCCCATTCGACGTGTGGGCAGAGCGCGCGTGGTGAGGAGTGCACGTAGAGCACTCCTGACGTTGACCCAGTCACGATTCCTCCGATCGTCAGGTGCGACTTCCCCATCGACCTGTACAGCGGAGGACCCGTTCGGGACCATCGGTATGCGATTGTGATGTCCCGGAGGACACGCTCATCATGCCAGGTGCCGACTGGGAACGGCAACCATCCGGACCATGTCGGCGGGAGAAGACCCGAAGAACGACCCCGCCGGGGACCCCGAAGCGACTAGGACAGTTCCTGGCGCGGGTAGATGACCTTCTGCACGATGATGATCACCGACGCCGCCGTCGGCACGGCCACGAGCGCGCCGAGCACCCCGCCGATCGTGGCACCGGCGATCGCGGCGATGACGACCAGCGCCCCGGGCACCTGCACGGCCCGCGACATGATGCGCGGAGAGATGATGTACGCCTCGACCTGCATGTACACGAGGTAGTAGATCGCCGCCGCCAGGGCCGTGGCCGGCGATGCGAACAGGCATAGCAGCGAGATGAGCACGGCTGCCCCGAGGGTCCCGACCAGCGGGATGAGCGACCCGAGGAACGCGAAGGACGCCAACAGCACGGGCAGCGGCGCCCCGATGACGAGCAGCCAGATGATGCTGAGCACGCCGTTGATGCCGGCCTGGGTGATCTGCCCGACGACGTAGCGGCCGACGGAGGAGGTCACCTGCTCGCTGACCTCGACGAAGTTCTCGCGACGCGAGGCCGGGACGAACCGGTAGACCATCGTCTTCAGCCCGCGCATCGAGGCGAGGAAGTAGAGCATCAGGATGATGACGATGAGGGCGCCGGTCAGGCCGGACAGGATGCCGCTGCCCACCGCCAGGATCCCGCCGCCGAGGCTCAGCAGGTTGCCCGGGTTCTCCACGAACGTCTGCACGGACTCGAGCGCGTGGTCGACGTCGAAGGAGCCCTCGAACTGCCGGGCCAGGTCCTGCACCCACCCGAGCTTCGAGATGTCGCCGACGATCTCCGGGAAGTTCTGCACCAGGTTCGTCGCCTGGTTCACCAGGATCGGCACGATCGCGAACACGACGCCGACGAAGGCCCCGAGGACGACGACGACCACGATGAGGATCGCCGCCCAGCGCGGGATGTACCGCTCGAGCAGGTTCACGAGCGGGTCGAGGCCCAGCGCGATGAACAGCGCGACGCCGATGTAGACCAGCACCGTGCTGAGTTCGTGGACGAGCGTCCCGGCCAGCAGCGCGACGAGTACACCGATCGCACCCATGAACCCGATGCGGAAGGCGTTGACGCGCACGCCGGTGCCCGCGCGGCTCACCTCGAACATCACGTTCGGGGTGGGCGCGTGGCTCGTGTCTTCGGGCGGGCGCTTCTTGGACGGCAGGTGCACGTAGGGCGGGCGGGACTTGAACCCGCGAATCGTTCGGTTATGAGCCGACTGCCTTGACCAGCTTGGCTACCGCCCCTCGGGGGCCGAAGCCACCGGCTCCCCACGATACAGCGCCTCGAACGTCGAGAGGGTGCGGTTGATGTCGTGTGCCTCGATCATGGTCAGGCTGCGCTGCCGCATCGCCTGGTACTCGTCGTCCGGAGCGGTCAGCACCGAGGTCAGCTTCGCCGCCAGGTCGTGCTCGTCGCCCGGGGTGAACAGGTACCCGTTGCCGTCGATCAGGTGCGGCAGCGCCATCGAGTCCGCCGCGACGACGGGCAGCCCGGAGGCCATCGCCTCGAGCGACGAGATGCTCTGCAGTTCCGCCGTCGACGGCATCACGAAGACGGTGCCCTCGGTCAGCGTGCGGAGCTTGACCTCGTCGGACACGAACCCGAGGAAGCGGACCCGGTCCTCGACCCCGAGCTCCTTCGCGAGCGCGGTCAGCTTCGGGATCATGTCACCGTCGCCGACGATGGTGAAGCGGGCGTCGAGCGAGGCCGGCAGCAGCGGGAGCGCCCGGACCATGACGTCGAGGTTCTTCTCCGGAGCGACCCGGCCGACGAAGACGATGTCGTTGCCCGCCGGTCGCCCGCTCGCCGGCGTGTAGCGGGTGGCGTCGACGCCGCACGAGATCGCCAGGACCGGCTGCCCGGCGATGGCGTCGCGCAGGTAGTCCGCCGCGAGCTCGGTCGGGGTCGTGATCGCCTCGGCCAGACGGTAGGTCTTGGCCGCGTCCGCCCAGGCGATCTTCAACGCGAGGGGCGTCGTGCGCTTGCCGAACGGCGTGTACTCGAGCAGGTTCTCCGGCATGAAGTGGTTCGTGCCGATGATCCGGATCCCCCGGTCGTGCGCTTCGCGGGCGACGCCGCGACCGACGACGATGTGGGACTGGATGTGCACCACGTCGGGCTGCAGCGCGGCGATGATCGGGGCGGTGTGCTTGCGGACCGTCCAGGGCCAGGCGAAGCGGTACCACTCGTGCGCCGGCCACCGGTACGAGGCCAGCCGGTGCACGGTGAGCGTCACGCCCCGGTACTCCTCGTCGAACGACCCGGCGTGCCACCGGTTCCACGACGGCGCGATGATGTGCACCTCGTGCCCACGGGCGGCGAGGCCGAGCGCGAGCTCCTCGGTGAAGGTCGCGGCCCCGTTGACGTCGGGCGCGAAGGTGTCGGCGGCGATGAGCACCCGCAGCGGCCGTCGCCCTCCGGTGGCGGCCGTGGTGTCGGTCGTCTCGGTCGTGGCGTCTGCTGACACGGCGGGGGTCGTCCTCTCGTCGCGAACGCCGGCGCGCGTGGTGGTCGCACGCCGGTCTGGTCGGTTCGGAACGCTACCGCACCCCTCTGGCCGCCCACCTCAGCCGCGCGGCGGATCCGCGTCATCCCCTGGTACCGCACCGAGCGTCGGACGTGGGTGGGCTGTCGGACGGGAGGCGCGCCTCCCGTCCGCCGTCACCGGCGCGAGTCGGGGTGGTGCTTGGCCAGCAGGAAGACGCCGGTGATCGCGATCGCACCGGCGACGAGGAAGCCGATGCCGGCACCGACGGGTGCGCCGGCGGCCTCGTCGAGGACGATGACGCCGATCCCCACCGCGACGATCGGGTCGACGACCGTGAGCCCCGCGATGACGAGGTCGGCGGAGCCGCTCGAGTAGGCGTTCTGCACGAAGTACGCGCCCACGGCGGACGCGACGACGACCCCGACGATGGCGAACGCGGTGACCCAGTCGAAGGTGCCGTTCACGATGCGGTTCAGCGTGACCTTCGCCAGGGTCGCGACGAAGCCGTAGAGGATGCCGGCACCGATGATGTAGTAGAGGGCGTTTCGGCGTTTGGCGACCAGGCGGAACGAGATGACGACGAGGGTCAGCACGACCGCCAGGACGACCAGCACGGTGATGAGCTGACCGCGACCGATCGGACTCTCGCGGCCGTAGAGCGCGGCGATGAGGACGAACAGGCCCACACCGCCGATGCAGGTCCACACGGCTCGACGCGCCTGGGTGCCGAGCGGGACGCCGGTGCTGCGCGACGAGAACCACGTCGTGACGACCAGCGCCACGGCACCGAGGGGCTGCACGACGATGAGCGGCGCGTACGTGATGCTGACCAGCTGCAGCACGATCGCGGCACCGAGCATGATCGTGCCGAGCACCCAGTTGCCGCTGCCGAGGAGCGCGAGCACGTGACGGACCGACAGCCCCTTCGACTGCTGGCCGAGGCGCGCTTCGACGCGCTGGACCCCACGGCTCTGGAACTGCGCGCCGAGCGACAGGAACACGGCACCGACGAGGGCGACGGGGATCATCAGCGCCTGGAACGGGGTCAGGTTCTGCACCACGTCGGGGATCTGCAGGTCCGGGGTCACGCGTCGAGGCTATCCGACGCGCGAAGATATCCTGGCTGCATGGCCGTCCTCCCGATCCGGATCACCGGTGAACCCGTCCTGCACGCCCCCGCGACCGAGGTCACCGTCTTCGACGACGACCTGCGCACGCTCGTCGCCGACATGTTCGAGACGATGGACCTGGCGCCCGGCGTCGGGCTCGCCGGCCCGCAGGTCGGGGTCGGCCAGCGGCTGTTCGTCTACTCGTGGACGGACGACGACGAGGTGCTGTGGCGCGGTGTCGCGGTGAACCCGGTGCTCTGGACCACTCCCGCGGTGCCGGAGTCGATCGAGGAGCTCGACGAGGACGACGAGTCCGAGGGCTGCCTGTCGGTGCCGGGTGAGCGCTTCCCGCTCCGACGGTCCGAGGGGGCACTGCTCCGGGCGGTCGACGAGCACGGCGAACCGTTCGAGATCGAGGCGCACGGCTGGCTCGCCCGCGTCTTCCAGCACGAGTACGACCACCTGGACGGCGTGCTGTACGCGGACCGGCTGGTCCACCCGTACGCCAAGCAGGTCCAGAAGGCGATCCGGAAGGCCAGCTGGGGCGGGCCCGGTCAGTCCTGGCTGCCGGGACGCGACCACCCCGAGGGCTGAGCACGCCGCCAGCTGGGTACGCCGCGGACTGGGCACGCCGCCGGGCGGGTGCGCCGCTGGCCGGGTGCGCACCCGGGCGGGGTCAGCCCCGGTGCGCCGCCAGTGCGTCCCGCAGCCGGTCCATGTCCGGGTGACCCGGGCAGTACCGCTCGAGACCGGCCGCCAGGTCCGCCTGCTCGGCCGACTTCACGGGTGACCGCCACGGACCGGTCCCGCTGACCGCGCAGCCCGCGGCGAGTTCCTCGAGCGTCGCGGCGCCGCGAGCAGCGTCGAGTGCTGACTGCTGCTGTGCCGAGGGGACGGTGCCGGTGATGGGCGCGGCCGTGCACGAGGTGCGACCGTCCTCCCACACCGCGGACGAGGTCGTGTAGGTCTCGACGGACGGGCCGTTCCCGACCGTGCAGGTGAAGGCGAAGACGATCGGTGACGTGCCGGTCGGCCCGGACCCGCCGGACGCCGACCGGGTGGTGGTCGCGGACGGACCGTCGGCCGCTTCGGCGCGGGCACCGGTGTCGCTCGACGAACACCCGGTCAGCGCCGTCAGGGCGACCCCGAGGGCGAGCACGGCGACGAGCGTCGCGGGGCGTCGAGGTCGGAGGGGCACCTGTGGACGTTAACAGCTTCCGACAGCATGCCGGCTGTGGAAGCGCAGCACGACGCCCGGGAACCGCGGGCGTACAGCCGCACACAGCAGACAGCACCAGCACCAGCACCAGCACCAGCACGCCGGAGAAACGAGAAGGCCCCCACCCCGGAGGGTGAGGGCCTGTCGCTCCCCGAGTTGGACTCGAACCAACAACCTGCCGGTTAACAGCCGGCTGCTCTGCCAATTGAGCTATCGAGGATCACTGCGGCTCCGCTGGAAGGCGGTTGAACAGCGGGTAACAGCATAGCAGCAAACGTCCAGCGTCCCGCGCATCGGTCGCGCATCCCGGGCGTGCCGCCACCGACGGCACCGAGAACCCCCGGTCAGGCAGGGACCGTCAGTAGCCGGCCGCCGGGTCGACGACCCCCACGAACCCGGTGCCGTCACCACCCAGGAACGCCCGGACGTTGGCCTCGACCCGCTCGGCCAGCAGCGGTGCGACCATCTCCGGGGTGTCCGCCTGGTGCGGGGTGATGAGCGCGCCCGGCTCGTCCCAGAGCGGGTGTCCGTCCGGCAGCGGCTCCGGGTCGGTCACGTCGAGCCCGGCAGCGGTGATCGCCCCGGACCGGAGCGCGTCGACGAGCGCATCGGTGTCGACCAGCCCGCCGCGGGCGATGTTCACCAGGCGCGCGTGGTCCGGCATGATCGCGAACTGGTGCGCTCCGAGCAGCCCGGACGTGTCCGAGGTCATGGCCGCCGCGACCACCACCACGTCGGCGTCGGGCAGGACCGCGTCGAGCTGGTCGGTCGTGACGGTGCGCTCGGCTCCGGGCACGGGCTCCGAGGACCGCCGGACGACGGTCACCCGCACGTCGAACGGTGCCACCAGCCGCAGGTACTCCAGCGCGATGCCCCCGGCGCCGATGAGCACCACGTGCCGCCCGTACAGGGACATGCCCTCGGGCTCCCGCGACCAGGTGGTGGTCCGGGCACGCTTCTGCAGCACCCGGAGCGTCGCGAGGGTCAGCGCGAGCGCATGCTCGGCGACCGGCTCGGCGTACGCGCCCTTGGCCGAGGTGAACAGCACGCGGTCACCGTGTTCGGCGATGAGCTGCGCGAACGCATCGACGCCGGCGAACGGCAGTTGCACCCAGGTCACCCCCGGCGCGGTGGTCAGGGCCTGCTGGAGGCCGTCCGGGTCGCCGGCGTCGAGCCACACGATCCCGCGGGTGTCGTCGCCCAGGGCGGTCAGGGTGCCGCCGGCGCTCCGGACGGCGTCCTCGTGCAGCGCGGTGGGCGTCGGCAGGATCGTCACCGACCCGGACTCCGGTGTCCCGACCGGCAGGGGCCGCCCGGCATCGGTCACGACCGCGCGGTGACCCCGCGCCTGCTGCTGCTCGCTCATGCCTGTCGCACCCCTCGTTCTGTCGTCCGCATCACGCCTGTCGCACCCCGCCGCGGCCGGCCGTCGCCGGCTTCCGCTTCACCGGTCGTGACGCCGTCGCCGCGAGCGTCCGGACGTACGGGTCCAGCGGGTTGTCGAGGACCTCGTCGAACGTACCGAGCCCGACCAGCCGCCCGGCGCTCATGATCGCGACCCGGTCCGCGAGGGCACGGGCCTCCCGCAGGTCGCTCGAGACGACGATCGCGGCGAACTGGCGGTGCCGCTGGAGGCCGGCCAGGGCCTCCAGGACGGACTGCCGGACCAGCACGTCCACACCGCGTGCGGGTTCGTCCGCGACGAGCAGCTGCGGCTCGAGGACGAGCGCCCGGGCCAGGGCGACGCGCTGGCGCTGTCCGCTGGACAGCTCCCACGTGTTCAGCCGGAGCACACCGAGCGGCAGGTGCACCGCGTCGACCAGGCGGGCGACGATGAGGCCGGCTTCCTTCCGGTCGAACCGGCGGTCGCGGGCGTAGATCGGTTCGGCGATCGCCTCGCCGACGAGCAGGTCCGGTCGCAGCCGGTCGGCGCCGTCCTGCGGCAGGTAGCCGATCTGCCCGGTCAGGCGTGTGTAGCGGCGGGACGACTGCCGGAGCCGCCGCGTGGGCTGGCCGAGCACGCTGAGTTCCCCGCCGACGATCCGCCGACGGTGCGCGCCCTCCCCCTCGCCGTGCGTGCCGAGCTGGCCGGCGACCGCGGCCGCGAAGGTCGACTTCCCCGAACCGGACTCGCCGAGCACGGCGAGGATCTCGCCCCACCCGAGCGTCAGGCTCACGCCGTCCACGGCGCGGATCGGGTGCTTCACCGGCCCGCCCCGGTACTCGATGCTGACGTCGTCCGCGACGACGGCCGGACCGTTCTCCCCGGTCATGGAACCCCTTCTCCTGCCGCGTGCGCCCTGCCGCGGTCCACACCGGACGGGAGGCCCGGACCACTCGTCCGCGCGACGTGCGTCGCGGACGTGGCCGGGCCTCCTGGCTGGTCGGGGTGCACCCGACGGTTCGTCACCGTCCGGTCAGGCCCCGGCCTGCTCCAGTCGCTCCAGCGTACGCCGTCGCTCGGCCTGCTCGGTCGGGTCCGGCACCGGCAGCGACGCGAGCAGCCGCTGGGTGTACGGGTGCTGCGGGGCGCCGAGGACCTCGGCCGTGGTGCCGGTCTCGACCAGGTCACCGCGGTACAGCACGGCGATCCGGTCGGACAGGGCGCCGACGACGGCCAGGTCGTGGCTGATGAACAGCGACGCGAACCCGAAGTCCTGCTGCAGTTCGAGGAAGAGCTCGAGGACCCGGGCCTGTACCGACACGTCGAGCGCACTCGTCGGCTCGTCGGCGATGAGCAGCTTCGGCCGGAGCGCGAGCGACCGGGCGAGCGAGGCGCGCTGGCGCTGCCCACCGGAGAGCTCGTGCGGGTACCGGTCGCCGTACGCGGCGGGCAGCTGCACGGCCTCCATGAGTTCGTCCACCTGCTTGCGCGCGGCACGGGGTGACGAGGCGACCCCGTGCACGACGAGCGGTTCGGCGACGCACTCGGCGATCGTCAGCAGCGGGTTGAACGACGTCGCCGGGTCCTGGAAGACGAACCCGATGTCCTTCCGCAGCCGCTTGAAGTCGCGCTCCTTGTACCCGAGCATCTCGGTGCCGAGCACGTTGAGCGATCCACCGGTGATCTTCGTCAGCCCGGCGATGGCCCGGCCGATGGTGGTCTTGCCGGAGCCGGACTCCCCCACCAGGCCGAGGACCTCGCCGGGCCGGATCGCCAGGTCGACGCCCTTCACCGCGCGGAACGCCGGCGAGCCGAGCCGACCCGGGTACTCGATCTCGAGCCCCGTCGCGGACACGACGGGCTCGACGTCCTCGGTGATGAGCGCGCGGCGGGCGACCCCGGTCGACGCCTCGAGCCGCGGCACGGCGGCGAGCAGGCGCTTCGTGTAGTCGGCCTGCGGGGCGGCGAAGAGCTGCTCCACGGGGGCTTCCTCGACGACCTCGCCCTGGTACATCACGGCGACGCGGTCGGCCAGGTCGGCGACGACGCCCATGTTGTGCGTGATGATGACGATCGCCGCGCCGAACTCGTCACGGCAGCGGCGGAGCAGGTCGAGGATCTCGGCCTGCACGGTGACGTCGAGGGCGGTGGTCGGCTCGTCGGCGATGATCACGCTCGGCTCGAGGGCGAGCGCACTGGCGATCACGACGCGCTGCTTCTGCCCGCCGGAGAACTGGTGCGGGTAGTGGTCGACGCGTGTCTCCGGGTCGGGGATGCCGACGCGGCGCAGGTAGTCGATCGACTTGGCGCGGGCCTCCTTCTTGGAGACCCCACCGTGGGCACGCAGGCCCTCGGCGATCTGCCACCCGACCGTGAAGACCGGGTTCAGCGCGGTCGACGGCTCCTGGAAGACCATCGCACCGGCCGTGCCCCGCAGCTCGCGGAGCTTCTGCGACCCGACCGCGACGACGTCGGTGCCCTCGAGCATGACCGCGCCGCCGAGCGTCGCCGTCTCCGGCATCAGCCGGAGCATGCTCCGCGCGGTGACCGACTTGCCCGAGCCGGACTCGCCGACCAGGGCGAGCACCTCGCCGGGGCGGACGTCGAGACTGACGCCCTTGACCGCGTCGACGGCGCCGCCGTCGGTCGCGAAGGTCACCGTGAGGTCGTCGACGACGACGACCGGGTCGGCCGCCGTGCGGCCCGAGCCGGCCGGGAGGCCCGTGGTGCTGCCGTTCATGCTGCTGCCCCTTCCGCGTTGGTCGCCTTGTCGCGCGTGGAGACCAGCTGCTTCAACCGCCGGCGGGCACGCAGGCGGGGGTCGGAGATGTCGTTGAGGCTCTCGCCGATGAACGTCACGCCGAGGACGAGCAGCACGATCGCGATGCCCGGGTAGACGCCCGTCCACCAGACGCCGCTGGCGACGTCGGACAGCGCCCGGCTGAGGTCGTAGCCCCACTCGGCGCCCTGGGTCGGGCCGATGCCGAACCCGAGGAAGCCGAGGCCGGCCAGGGTGAGCACCGCGTCACTGGCGTTCAGGGTGAGGATCAGCGGCAGGGACCGCGTCGAGTTCCGGAGCACGTGCCGCGTCATGATGCGCCACGGGTTCGTGCCGATGACCCGAGCCGACTCCACGAAGGCGTCGTTCTTCAGGCGCACGGCCTCGGCGCGGACCACGCGGAAGTACTGCGGGATGTAGACCACGGTGATCGAGATCGCCGCCGCCGTGATGCCGCCCCAGTAGTTCGAGTCACCGCCGGAGACCACGATCGAGACGACGATCGCGAGCAGCAGCGACGGGAACGCGTAGATGGCGTCGGCGACGACCACGAGCACACGGTCGAGCCAGCCGCCGATGTACCCGGAGACCATGCCGAGCAGGACACCGATCGCGATCGAGACGACCACCGCGACGATGACGACGAGCACAGCCGTCCGCGTGCCGTAGACGACCCGGCTGAACACGTCGAGGCCACCGACCGTGGTGCCCCAGATGTGCTCGGCACTCGGGGCACCGGTGCGCGGGAAGTTCGTGCCGTCGGCACCCTGCTGAGCACCGAAGCCGTACGGCGCGATGAGCGGGGCGAACACCGCGACGAGCAGGTACACCGCGCAGATGACGACACCGACGATGAGCATGGCGCGCTGCCATCCGGTGCTCCGGCGGAGCTGGACGACGACGGGGAGACGCTTCCAGAGCGGCTCGTGGCGGTCGACGAGGGTGATGTCGGACATCGTCAGAACCTCACTCTCGGGTCGATGAGCGCCGCGACGACGTCGACGACGAAGTTCGTGACGGCGACGATCACCGCCAGCATCGCGACGATGCCCTGCACGGCGACGAAGTCACGGGCGGACAGGTACTGGTTGAGCTCGAAGCCCAGGCCGCGCCAGCCGAAGGTCGTCTCGGTGAGGACCGAGCCGCCGAGCAGCATCGCGATCTGCAGACCCATCACCGTGATGATCGGCACCAGGGCCGGTCGGAAGGCGTGCGTCCGGACGAGTCTGGACTCCCGCACACCGCGGGAGCGCGCGGCGTCGACGTACTCGGAGCCGAGCGAGCCGATCATGTTCGCGCGCACCAGGCGCAGGAAGATGCCGGCCGTCAGCAGCCCGAGCGTCAGCGCCGGCAGGACCGCGTGCTGCAGGACGTCGCTGATGATCTGGCCGTTGCCGGTCCGGATCGCGTCGATGAGGAACACCCCGGTCGGGTTGTCGATCCGGTCGAGGATCAGCTGGACCCGGGTCGACGCCCGGTCGCCGAGCGGCAGCCACCCGAGCCAGACCGAGAAGACGAGCTTGAGCAGCAGGCCCCCGAAGAACACCGGCGTCGCGTAGGTCAGGATCGCCAGGGCACGGAGCAGGACGTCCGGCCACTTGTCGCGGAGGTACGCGGCGAGCATGCCGAGCGGGATGCCGAGCACGAGGGCGACGATGAGGGCGTAGAACACCAGCTCTGCCGTCGCGCCGCCGTACTGCAGGATGATCTCGGTCACCGGACGGTTGTCGGTGACGGACGAGCCGAAGTCACCGCGGACGATCTGCCCGAGGTACTCGATGTACTGGACGATCACCGGGCGGTCGTAGCCCGCGGCGTGCAGGCGTTCCTGCAGCTGCGTGGGCGTGAGCCGTCCGCCGACCGAGGCGGTGATCGGGTTCCCGACGACACGCATCAGGAAGAAGACCAGTGTCACCAGGATGAACACGGTCGGGAAGATCAGGAGGAAGCGGATGAGGATGTACCGGCCGAGTCCGCCGCCCTGTCCCTTGGCACGTCGCTGTGCCTGGGGTTTCGTGGGCTCGGTCTCGATCGCCTCTGGGTTCGTGAGGGTCACGGGGTCTGTGCCTTTCGCATGACGCCGAGAGGGGGCGCTCCTCGTGGGAGCGCCCCCTTCCGTGCGTCTGGTTACTTGGTGATGGTCCCGTAGCGGAACTTGAAGGACGCGTCGAGGGTGACACCCTTGACGTCCTTGCCGGCCACGGCGACCGACTTGCCCTGCAGGAGCGGGAGGGTCGAGATCTGCTCGGCCTCACGCTGCTGGGCCTTCTCGATGATGGCGGCGCGCTTGTCGGTGTCCGACTCTTCCTGCTCGTCGGCGATCAGCCCCTGGATGGTCGGGTCGTCGTAGTGGTTCTGCACGAAGTTGTCCTTCGTGAAGAACGGCGAGAGGTAGTTGTCGGCGTCCGAGAAGTCCGGGAACCATCCGAGCTGGTACAGCGGGTAGGCGTCCTTCGTGCGCTCGACCGCGTAGGTCGTGTAGACCGTGGACTGGATGTTCACGGTGAACAGGCCGGTGTTCTCGAGCTGGGTCTTCAGCGTGGCGTACTCGTCGTCCGAGGCCGAGCCGTAGTGGTCCGGCGAGTACTGGATGTCGAGCTCGATCTTGCCCGAGACGCCGGCGTCCTTGAGCGTCTTCTTGGCCTTGTCGACGTCCGGCGCACCGTTGCCGTCACCGTAGAGCGACTTGAACGGCGTCGCGGCCCCGGTCAGGCCGTCCGGCACCATCGAGTAGACGGGCGTGTAGGTGTCGTTGTAGACCTCCTTGGCGAGCTCGTCGCGGTCGACGACGTCGGCGACGGCCTGGCGCACGGCCAGTGCCTTCGCTTCGTCGGCGTCGCTCTGGCCGGTGCCGAAGGGCTGCGTCTTGAAGTTGAAGACGACGTAGCGGATCTCGCCGCCGGGGCCGTCGATGACCTGCAGCTTGGAGTCCTTGCGGAGCGACGAGATGTCCGTCGGCGTCAGGGAGCGGTACGCCACGTCGACGTCGCCCTTCTGTACCGCGAGCTTGAGGTCGGTCTCCTTGGTGAAGTACTGGGCGGTGACGTCCTTGGTCTTCGCCTTGTCGAGGACACCGTCGTACTTGTCGTTCGCCTCGTACGCGATCAGGTCGTTCTCCTTGTAGGAGGTGATCTTGTACTGGCCGGCGAAGGCGTTGCCCTTGACGATGTCGTCGGCGCTGGTGAGCTTCGTCGCCGAGAAGACGTCCTCGTCGACGATCGGGCCGGCGGGGCTCGAGAGCACCTGCGGCCAGGTCTGGTCGGCGTGGTCGAGGTTGAAGACGACCGTCGTGGCGTCCGGGGTGTCGATGCTCTTGAGGTTCGCGAGCAGCGACCACGGGCCGTTGTCGTTCTTGATCTTCAGGTCGCGCTCGAACGAGAACTTGACGTCGCTCGAGGTGAGCTTGTTGCCGTTCGCGAACTCGAGACCCTTCTTCAGGGTGACCTTGTACGTCGTCGGGTTCGTGAACTCCGCCTTCGTGGCGATGTCCGGCTCGACGTCCGGGCTGCCCGTCGGGGTGTTCATGAGGAACGGGAAGACCTGGTTCTGCACGGCGAACGAGCCGTTGTCGTAGGAACCGGCCGGGTCGAGCGAGGTGACCTTGTCGGTCGTGCCGATGATCAGGCCGTTGAGGTCGCCGGAGCCACCGCTGGTGCCGCCTGCGCAGCCGGTGAGCACGAGCGCGGTCGCTGCGGCGCCGGCGCCGAGTGCGAGGGTGCGCTTGCCCCATGTGGAAACGGATGCCATGTCCGATTGCCTCTCTGATGTGGTTGCAAGAGTCCTGGGACCGAGTGGAACGGGCTGTGACCGGTCGCAGGGACGTTCAATGGTCACACCCTGCCAGACATCGGGAGGCCCCGGGGGCGGATTGTTTACACCGCTGTAACGCAGGATCGCGGCTCAGAGCGCAGGATCTGAGGCAGTGTGTCCGGCGCGGCGCGCAGCTTCCTTGCGCCGTGACGACAACTGTTGCGTCCAGCAACTCCCCGGTTCCGCGGGGCTCGGAGCCGCTCGACGGCGCACCCGACGGCCCGCCGTGCTCCGCAGGAGGACGGCCGAGGACGCGCGGTTCAGGCGCCGGGGGTGTCCGCGCGGAGCCGCATCCGCTGGGCGTCGAGGTCCATCAGCTGACGCTGCACGTCTGCCCGACGCTCCTGGTCGGACGGATCCGTGCGCTGCAGTTGTCCGAGCAGCGAGGCCTTCCGCGCGAGCAGGTCCCGTTCGACGAGGGCCACGACGATGCCGCGGCAGTAGATCGCCAGGTCCTCGTCGGAGCGGGCCGGGATCGGCGCGAGTGCGAGCTCCTGCACGAGCGACCGGAACGGCGCCGGCACGTCGCTGAGCAGCTTGTCGAGCCAGGCCCGGTCCCCCACCGCGTCGATGTTCGCCACGACGGCGTCACGGACGACCGAGAGCATCCGCGCCGAGAAGGTCGCCGAGGCCGCCAGCGCGAGCAACGGGACGCCGACCGACTGCGGCTGCTGCACCATCGCCATCACGGCGTCGCGCTCCATCCGTGCGATCGGGTCGTCCGGCAGCGACCGGATGCTCGCCTGCGGTTCGTCCGGCAGGTCGCGACCGTCGCCGTGCCGCCCGGATCCGTCGGTGCCGGAGCCGTTGGTCCCGTTGCCGGAACCGTTCTGCCCGGCGTTGGACGAGCCTCCTGATCGAGCGCCCTGCCCACCGTCGGACGGACGCCGACGCGCCGTGGCGACCGCCCGACGCACGTCCTCGATGTCCATGCCGAGCCACCCGGCCGTGTTCCGGATGTAGCCGTCCGCAAGGGCGCGGTCACGGATGTCGGCGATGACGGGCGCGCTCTCGCGGAGACCGCCGACGCGGCCCTCGACCGTGTCCAGGTCGTGGCCGTCGAGCCGGCGACGGATCATGAACTCGAACATCGGACGACGGTTCTCCACCAGACGGCGGATCGCGTCGTCGCCGCGGGCCAGACGGAGGTCGCAGGGGTCGAGCCCGCCCGGGGCGACCGCGACGTACGTCTGCGACGCGAACCGCTGTTCCTCGGCGAACGCACGGGATGCGGCGCGCTGCCCGGCCTCGTCCGGGTCGAACGTGAAGACGATCTGGCCGAGCTGCGAGACGTGCTGTCCGGCGGAGTCGCCGAGCATCGGGCGCAGGACCTTGATGTGGTCGACGCCGAAGGACGTGCCGCAGGTGGCGACCGCGGTGGTGATGCCGGCGAGGTGGCACGCCATCACGTCGGTGTAGCCCTCGACGATGACGACCTGCTTGCCCTTCGCGATCTCCTTGCGGGCGAGGTCGAGCCCGTAGAGCACCTGGCTCTTGTGGTAGATCGGGGTCTCCGGCGTGTTCAGGTACTTCGGGCCCTTGTCGTCCTCGAGCAGCCGCCGGGCGCCGAACCCGATCGTCGCCCCGGTGACGTCGCGGATCGGCCACATCAGGCGGCCGCGGAACCGGTCGTACGGGGAGCGGTCCCCCTGGCTGACGAGTCCGGCGGCGACGATCTCGTCGATGCTGAACCGCAGCCCGCGCAGGTGGTCCTTGAGCGCGTCGAACGACTTCGGGGCGAAGCCGACGCCGAAGTGCTGCGCGGCGGCCGGGTCGAAGCCGCGCTGCCCGAGGAACTGCCGTGCCGGCTCGGCCGCGGCCGTGGTCAGCTGCGCCGTGAAGAACGCCTGCGCTGCCTCGTTCGCGGCGATCAGGCGGGCACGCGCGTTGTAGTCGGTGCGGGGACCGTCGCCGTCCTCGTAGTGGAGCGTGAAGCCGATCTTCGCGGCCATCCGCTCGACGGCTTCCTGGAAGGTCGTGTGCTCCTGCGACATCAGGAAGCTGAAGACGTCACCGTCCTCGCCGCAGCCGAAGCAGTGGTACCGGCCGACCTGCGGACGGACGTGGAACGACGGGGTGCGCTCGTCGTGGAAGGGGCAGAGGCCCTTCAGCGAGCCGACGCCCGCGGACTTCAGCGTGACGTAGTCGCCCACCACGTCGGCGATGTTCACGCGCGCGCGGACCTCGTCGATGTCGTTCCGCGCGATCAGTCCTGCCACCCGACGATTCTAGTTCGGTGGGCCGACGCCGTCGGACCGCCTGTGGACGTCGGCGGAGACGTCCGGTCGGCGGTTCGGCTCAGACCGCGATGTGGGCGGGCTCGCGCTCCCCCACGACCAGACGCTTGTGCCAGGCGAGCGCGCCCTGGTCGGTGAGGCTCGCCACCTGGTCGACGACGGCCCGGAGACGCCCCTGGTCGTCGGCGGCGGTGCGCCAGTCGGCCGCGAACCCGGGCTCCAGCGCGTCGGCACCGCGGTCGGCGAGGACGTCGAGCAGCTCGGTCAGCACGCGGCGCTGGTCCTCGTACACCGGCTGCCGGTCGCCCTGCGTCATCACGAACGCCGCCACGATGCCCTTGAGCACCGCGATCTCGCCGATGATCTCGGGCGGCGTGACGACGCTGGCAGCGAACCGGACGAGCGAGCCCGAGGCGTAGGCCTCGCGCGTCGCGGTCGTCGCCGTGCGGGCGAACCGGCCGATGAGCTGGCTGGTCAGGTTCTTCAGCCGCGCCTGCGCCTGCCGGGAGCCGTCGTACTCGGTCATCCAGAGGGACATCCCGCGCAGTCGGTCGAATGCCTCGAGCAGCTCGTCGCGGCTCAGGTCGTCGCCCACCCAGGCGTGCATGGCGGTGACGATGTCGTTCTCGCCGACGCGGTCCCCGAGTGCGGCCACGTCGATGAAGCCCGCCACGACGGCGTCCTCGAAGTCGTGCACCGAGTACGCGATGTCGTCGGACAGGTCCATCACCTGGGCCTCGATGCAGCGCTGCCGGCGGGGTGCGCCGGCGCGGAGCCAGGCGAAGGCCTCGTGGTCCTCGTCGTAGAAGCCGAACTTCGTGCGGCCGGACGATGCCTCACCGACGCCCTGCGACGCCGGCCACGGGTACTTGCAGCTGGCGTCGAGCGAGGCGCGGGTCAGGTTGAGGCCGTAGGCGCGTCCGTCGTCGCCGTAGACCTTCGGCTCGAGCCGGGTGAGCAGTCGCAGGGTCTGCGCGTTGCCCTCGAAGCCGCCGATGTCGGCCGCCCAGGCGTTCACCGCGGTCTCGCCGTTGTGGCCGAACGGCGGGTGCCCGATGTCGTGCGCCAGGCAGGCGGTGTCGACGACGTCCGGGTCGAGGCCCAGGCTGTCGGCGAGCTCGCGCCCGACCTGGGCGACCTCGAGCGAGTGCGTCAGGCGGTTCCGGGCGAAGTCCAGCCCGGTCGTCGGACTGAGCACCTGCGTCTTGGCGGCCAGGCGACGGAGCGCGCTGGAGTGCAGCAGACGGGCGCGGTCACGGGCGAAGTCGCTCCGCCGGTTGCCGTGCTCCTCGGGGAACCAGCGGTCGGCGTCGGCCGGGCCGTACGACGAGGTGGCGCTCATCCGCCGCTGTGGTGCATCTCGGCGGCGGCCAGGACCTTGCGGAACTCCGAGTCGACGTCGCGGCTCTCGAGCCAACGGTCCGGCAGCGCCGTCCGCTTGGCGTGTCCGGCACGACCACGCGGGCCCTCGACGTCGGCACCCGGGTACGGCGCCGTCCAGTCGAGCTGGCCGAGCAGGTCGTCGATCTCCTGCAGGCTCGAGGCCATGGCGAGACCGGAACGGACCTCGCCGCCGATCGGGTACCCCTTGAAGTACCAGGCCACGTGCTTCCGGATGTCCCGGCAGCCGTGCTCTTCCGACTCGAAGAACTCGACCAGCAGTTCGGCGTGCCGACGGAACGCGACCGCGACCTCGCCGAGGCCCGGGGCGGCCCGGAGGTCCTCGCCACGGAACGCCGCGGCCAGGTCGCCGAACAGCCACGGACGGCCCAGGCAGCCGCGCCCGACGACGACGCCGTCGCAGCCGGTCTCGTCGACCATCCGCAGCGCGTCGGCGGCGGACCAGATGTCGCCGTTGCCGAGGACCGGGATGTCGGTGATCGTCTCCTTGAGGGTCGCGATCGCCGACCAGTCCGCCTGACCCGAGTAGTGCTCGTTGGCGGTCCGGGCGTGCAGGGCGACACTCGCGACGCCGGCGTCCCGCGCGATGCGGGCGGCGTCGAGGTAGGTCAGGTGGTCGCCGTCGATGCCCTTGCGCATCTTCACGGTGACCGGGACGTCACCCGCTGCCCGCACGGTCTTCGTGACGAGGTCGCGGAACAGGTCGAGCTTCCACGGCAGCGCCGCGCCCCCGCCCTTCCGCGTGACCTTCGGCACCGGGCACCCGAAGTTCAGGTCGATGTGGTCTGCGCGGTCTTCGCCGACCAGGATCGTGGCGGCTTCGGCGACGGTGTTGGGCTCGACGCCGTACAGCTGGATCGACCGCGGGGTCTCGGACTCGTGGTGCCGGATGAGCCGCATCGACTCGGGCGTCCGCTCGACCAGGGCACGGGAGGTGATCATCTCGCAGACGTACAAGCCGGCGCCGTACTCACGGCAGAGGCGGCGGTACGCCATGTTCGTGATGCCGGCCATCGGGGCGAGCACGACGGGCGCATCGACCTGGATGGGGCCGATGCGCAGAGGTGCTGCTGCAGCTTGTGTGATCGTCATACGTTGCCCATTCTCCCACGTCGTCGGCCGCCGGTAGCGTTCTCCACATGACCGTTCCGGATGCCGTCACCCGCTTCGACTCCGATGCTGCCGCCCGCGGCCTCGACGTGCAGGTCGTCGAGCGTCCCGCTGCCGACTCGCTCGAGGGTGCCGCGGCCCTGCTCGGCATCGACCCGGGCGACATCGTGAAGACCCTGGTGGTCAAGCGCCACGACGGCGGGTTCCTGTTGGCGCTCGTCCCCGGCGGCCGGAGCATCGCCTGGAAGAAGCTCCGCACGGTCGTCGGCGTGAACAAGCTGTCGATGCCCGACGCGGCCACCGCGCTCGAGGCCAGCGGTTACGAGCGCGGCACGATCACCCCGATCGGCGCGACGGGTGACCTGCCGGTGTTCGCCGACGAGCGGGTGCTCGGGCGACGGGTCGCGCTCGGGGCCGGCCGACACGGTGCCAGCGCCTTCGTGGACGGCGACGCGCTCGTCGCCGCTTACGACGCGACGGTCGCCGACATCACCGACGAGGAACCGCCCCGCCCCTGACTCCGGTCAGTCGGGGACCTCGGACCAGTCGCCCTCGGCGCCCGGCACGAAGCACGAGTCACCCTCGCAGACCGGTGCACCGCCGGGCGTGACGAGCGTCAGGAGGGCGGGTCGGCCCTCCAACCCGGCCGGGAGGCCCGACCCACCACCCACGGGAGCCGTCGCACCCGTCATCGGGTCACCCCGGCGTCCGCTGCCGCATCGTCGTCGGCACGCTGGGCAGCCTCGGCCACCTCGGCGGGCGTTGACTCGCGGAGCGCGACCACCTGGCGGAGGACCTGCTCGAACGCGGCCGGGTCCTGAGCGCCAGAGACGCCGTACTTGCCGTCGATGACGAAGAACGGGACGCCGTTGATGCCGTAGGCCTGCGCCTGGGACTGGTCGGCGCGGACGGCGGCGAGCTGGCTGTCGTCGCGGAGGGTGGCGAGGACCTCGTCGCGGTCGATCCCGACCTCGGCGGCCAGGTCGGCCAGCGAGTCGTCCTGCCCGACGTGCTCGCCGCGCTCGAAGTAGGCGGCGAACAGGCGCTCGACCATCTCGAGCTGCTTGCCGTGCTGCTTGGCGAGGTGGATCACCTGGTGCGCCTTGACCGTGTTGGTGTGGCGGAGGGCGTCGTAGTCGTAGTGCAGGTCGACCTGGGCGGCGATGCCGGCGACCTGGTCGATCATCTGCTGCGCCTGCTCGACCGGCAGGCCCTTGTGCTGCGAGAGGAACTCGGCCTCGGAGCCCTCGAAGTCGACGGGGGTGTCCGGGCTCAGTTCGAAGGAGTGGTACTCGACCTCGACCGGGCCGCCGAACGCGGAGACGCCCGCCTCGAACTTGCGCTTGCCGATGTAGCACCAGGGGCAGGCGATGTCCGACCAGACATCGACCTTCACGGAGTCGTTCATGCTGACCCCAACGCGGACGCCACCGCGGCATTCCCGCGGCCCGCCGCCGGTGCCCGCCCGCCCCGCCGGCGCCCC
>NZ_JASDDD010000091.1:0-4675 GCF_030407555.1 Curtobacterium sp. APC 4022 | reverse complement strand
AGGCCACGTCGGACGGCATCCATCTCGATCCGGCAACGTTCCGCCTCCCGCGCCCGCGCTCCCGCACGGACACGAGCGTCGCTCGCTACGTTGTCGCGCATGTCTCATGAGCTGTCTGTCGGACGACCGGTGGTGGCGCTGCTCGCCGCGGTGGGTGTGCTCGCCCTCGCCGGCTGCACCCCGGAGCCGGTCGACCCGGCCGCCGTCGATCGGTGGAGCGCCTCGAGTGACGCCGCCGTGGAGCACGACGACGACCTGCTCGCGGTGCTCAGTGCCCAGGTCGGCGCCGGGAAGACCGAGGAGCGCGAACGTGGGTCGGTCGCGATGACCTTCGCGGCGCCGGCGGAGGTCGACGCGGTGGAGTTCTCGTGCTTCGGGGACGGCACGATGTCCGGGATGCTGCTCCTCGACGCCCGGTCGACCTCCCGGTCGCTCGGACTCGAACCACTGCAGTGCGGCGATGGTCCGCACCGCCTGCGGGTCCCGGCGACCTGGCGCCACCACGTCGACCGGGTCTCCTTCGGAGCCGGTGACAGCACGGCCGACAGTGCCTGGCAGCTGACCGTCCGCGGCTCCGGCGGCGCCGCGGACTGACCCGCCGCGGACTGACCCGCCGCGGACTGACCCGCCGCTGTCTGACCCGCCGCCGCTGTCCGGCTCAGTGCGAGCGGCCCCGCAGCCGTCCGATCCCCAGGACGACCCCGACGACGACCATGCCCAGCACGAGCCCCGCGACAGCCGAGACCGCAGTGTCCACGACCCACGTCACGACCGGTCCGGCACCCTCGACGGCGTGTTCGACGTGGTGCAGCAGCTCGTACGGCCCCGCCCAGAACGTCTCGGCCAGGTTCGCGATCACCAGGTGTCCACCGACCCAGAGCATCGCGACCGTGCCGACGATGCTGATCACGCGGAACACGGCCGGCATCGCGCGGACGATCCGGGCGCCGGCACGACGGGTGCGGCGGACGGGGTTCTTCATCATCTGCAGGCCGATGTCGTCGATCTTCACCAGCAGCGCGACGGCGCCGTAGACCAGCAGGGTCATGCCGAGGCCGATCACCGCGAGCGCCCCGAGGGTCTGCCAGAAGCCCAGGTCGGTGTCCAGGCTGGCGAGCCCGATGAGCATGATCTCGGTGCTGAGGATCAGGTCGGTGCGGATCGCGCCGAACACCAGCTTCGGTTCGCTCGCCGCACCCTCCGCGGCGGCCTCGTGGTGCACGCCGAACCACTCGGTGACCTTCTCGGCCCCCTCGAAGCACAGGTAGGTGCCGCCGATGACGAGCAGCCACGGCAGCACCCAGGGGGCGAACGCCGACAGCAGCAGCGCCAGCGGGATGATGATGACGAACTTGTTGAACAGGCTGCCGAGGGCGATGCGGCCCACGACGGGCAGTTCGCGTGCGGGGTCCAGGCCCTGCACGTACTGCGGGGTGACGGCGGCGTCGTCGATGACGACGCCCGCGGTCTTCGCGCTGGCCTTGAGTGCCGCGCTGAGGATGTCGTCCACGACGGCGAGCAGTCCGACTGACATGGGTGGTCTCCTCGAGGGTCCGGACAGCGTCCGGGCAGGCTGTCCGACCGCTCAGGCTAGTTGGCCCAAGGTGGGCGTTCCCGCTGAGCCGACCGATCCGTGAACGATCCCGACGCCGGTCTCGTGTCCTGGGTATGGGAATGCGAACTCGTACCAAGGTCATCATCGGCATCGCGGCGGGCGTCGTCGTCATCGCGGGGGTCGGCGTCGTCGTCGGCCCGCGCCTCTACGCGGACGCCGTCAACGGTTCCGCCGCCGCCGCGCCGTCGCTCTCCCCGAGCGCCGCGGGCAAGCTCGACGCCGCCTCCGCCGACGGCACGTGGAAGTCCGGCTCCGGTTCCTACGCCGGGTACCGGGTGCACGAGGTCCTGCAGGGGCAGGATGTCACCGTGGTCGGACGGACGAAGCAGGTGGAAGGCACGGCGACCGTCGCCGACGGCAAGCTCTCCGACGCCACCGTCACCGTCCAGGTCGGCAAGATCAGCACGCCGGAGGCCGCGCGCGACGCCTACTTCCGTGACAAGGCCCTGCAGACCGACCAGTTCCCGACCGCGACGTTCCGCGTCACGAAGCCGGTGGACGTCTCGACCGCCCTGGGCGGCTCGACCCAGAGCGTCACCCTCAGCGGCGACCTCACCATGCACGGCGTCACGAAGACCGTGCAGGCCGACGCGCAGGTCGCGGTCGGCAAGGACGGGGACGTCCAGGTCGCAGGCAAGGTCCCGGTCACGTTCCAGGACTACGGCGTCACGGCACCGTCGCTCGGCTTCGTCACGGTGGACCCGAAGGGCTCGGTCGAGTTCTCACTCGACCTCGCGAAGTGACGATGGCCGCATCGGGACCGGACGAGCTACTCGGCGCGCTGTACCGCGAGCACGGCGACGCACTGCTCCGGTACGTGCGGCACCTCACCCGCGACGCCGCCCACGTCGACGACATCGTCCAGGAGACGATGGTCCGCGCGTGGCAGCGGCCCACCGTGTTGGAACGGGAACCGGACGCCGCCCGCGCCTGGCTGTTCACGGTGGCGCGCAACCTGGTCGTCGACGACGCCCGGTCCGCCCGGAACCGCCGGGAGCACGGCACCGAGCACCCGGTCGACCGCATCGAGGCGGACCGGACCGACGCGGTCCTCGACCGCATCGTCGTCGCCGACGCCCTGGCGTCGTTGTCGTCGGAACACCGCCGGGTGGTCGTCGACGCGTACTGGCTCGGGCACACCGTGCCCGAGATCGCCCGGCGACACGACCTCCCGGAGGGCACCGTGAAGTCACGGCTGCACTACGGGCTCCGAGCACTGCGGCTGGCCCTGCAGGAGAGAGGCGTCACCCGATGAGCGACGACCGCTACGCCGAGTGGGACGCGGCCTACGTCCTCGGTTCACTGCCGCCCGCCGAACGCCTGGAGTACGAGCGCCACCTGGAGCACTGCGATGCGTGTCGCTCGGCCGTCGCCGAGCTGGCCGGTCTGCCGGGGCTGCTGGGGCGCCTCCCGGCCGACGCCGCGGTGGAGATCGCGGAACCGGACGGGAGGCCCGTCACCGGCCACGAGAGCACCCTCGCCTCGGTCGCGCACCGCGTCCGTCGTCGTCGGCGTCGGCGCCGTGCGATCGTGTCCGTCAGCGCCGGCTTCGCCGTCGTCGTCGCCGTGGTCGCGGGGCTCGGGGTCGGCCTGCGTGCCGACGCACCGGGCACCGAGGCGGCCGCGCCGACCGTGTCGACCGGCGCCACCGCGGACCGCTACGCGCTCACCGGCAAGTCCGGGTTCGACGTCGACCTGGCGGTGCGCAACGAGGCCTGGGGCACCCGGTTCGACTGGGGCTGCTCCTACGGCGGGCGTGACTGGTCGGCGGACGGCTCCGTGATGTACGACCTGGTGGTCGTCCGCACCGACGGCTCTGACGAACGGATCGCGTCGTGGACGGCGTCCGGGCGGGAGGCCCACGGGCTGTCCGCCACGACCGACGTGCCCCGCGCCGACATCGCGAGCGTCGAGGTCCGGCTGCGTGGCGAGACGGGGACGCTCGCGCGGACCGACCTCTGACGCGCTGGCACGGCAGGATGGTCCGGTGACACGTGCGCAGACCGTCCGCGATGCCGTCGTCGACGAGGTCGCCCGCACCGGCTTCGTCGCCCACGGCCTGCACGTGCGCCTCGGTGACGACGTCGCGGAGCACCACTGGGTGCCCGACGTCCGCCGCGACGTGCAGTCCGTCGCGAAGGGCGTCTGCGTCCTGGCGGCCGGCATCGCGGCGGACGACGGGCTGGTCGACCTCGACGAACCGGTGTCGGCCCTCCTGCCCGGCTGGCGGTTCGGCGACGGCACGGACGCCGTCACCCTCCGGCACCTGCTGAGCATGACGAGCGGCGTCGACCTGCCGTGGACGCCGACGCTCCTGACCGACTGGCCGGACCTGGCCGTCGAGTTCCTCGGGCGACCCTCACGCGGACGCGTGTTCCAGTACGCGAACGCCAGCACCTACACGGCGATGCGCGTGCTCGAGACCCGGGTCGGTGACGTCGGCCGCTTCGTGCAGGACCGGCTGCTCACCCCGCTCGGCATCGCGGACGCCGAGTGGGAGCGCTGCCCGCTCGGCTTCGTCGCGGCCGGCGGCGGGCTGTGGCTCGACACCGCCGAACTCGCGCGCCTCGGCCGGTTCGTCCGCGACCGCGGCCAGGTCGACGGCCGACAGCTCGTGGCGTCCCGATGGGTCGACGCGCTGCACACCGACTGGGTCGTCGCGGGGCGGAACCCCGGGTACGAGCGGTACGCGCTCGCCGGGTGGGACGGTCCCGCGCAGCTGTGGCGGTTGCACGGCGCGTACGGGCAGATGCTGCTGTTCGACGAGGCCAGGAGCGCCGTGGTGACCGTCACGGCCGACGACCACGCCGGGGCGGACGCGGTGGGGGCGTTCGTCGCGGCGGCGCTCGCCGCGGACGCCTGAGCCCCCGCCGACGCGCCCGCCGACGCCCCCGCCGACCTTCCCCCGAACTGGGGTCGTGAATCCGGCTCAGGTCCGCACTTCCGCCGACTGACGGCCGGCGACCCCGTCAGTACGGTCGTTGCGTGCCACCACGCCACGCGGAACGACCGCGCAGAAGCAGCTCCTCGCCCCGCTCCATCGCGCCGTCCGCGGTCCTC
>NZ_JASDDD010000090.1:0-4793 GCF_030407555.1 Curtobacterium sp. APC 4022 | reverse complement strand
CACACACACCCTGATGGCCGAGCCCGCACCGCGGGCCCGGCCATCGCCGACCGGAGGCGCTACGCCATCTCGCCAGCGGTGATCGCCTCGGCCTCGACGCGCTCCGGCTCGACCCCGTCGTCGACGCGCCGCAGCACCTTCGTGGTGAGGACGACGACCAGGAACGCGACGGCCACGGAGATGCCGGCGAAGACGTACGCGGCGCTCGGCGAGTACGCGTCGGCGAGGAGCGTCGCGACCGGCGGGGCGATGGCGCCACCGATGAAGCGGACGGCCGAGTAGGCGCTGGAGGCGACGGAGCGCGGGAGGTCGGTCGCCTCCATGACGCACTCGGTGAGCACCGTGTTGAGGACACCGAGCACGAGTCCGCCGATGACGACGCAGACGATCAGTCCGGCCTGGGACCGCACGACGACGGCCGCGGCGAACAGGTCGAGTGCGAGCAGGGGCAGCGCGAGCTTGAGGACGCTGGTCCGACGCATCCGCGCGGTGAGCATCGGCGCGACCCACACCGAGGTGATCGCGAGGCCGACACCCCAGCCGAAGAACGTGAAGCCGATGCCGAGTGCGCCGAACCCGAGCGGGAACGGCGTGTAGGCGAGGAGCACGAAGAACCCGATGTTGTAGAACAGTGCGGTCGCGGCGAGGGCGGCCAGCGCCGGTCGACCCAGCGCGAGGAACGGTGCGGAGAGCTTGGTCGGCGTGGGCTTCTCGAGCGTGCCGGTCTTCAGCAGCACCACGATCGCGATGAACGCGACGGCCATCAGGGTGGTGACGCCGAAGAACGGGCCACGCCAGCTGACGGAGCCGAGCAGACCCCCGACCAGGGGGCCGACCGCGATGCCGAGGCCGAGCGCGGCCTCGTAGAGGATGATCGCCGACGCGGTCCCACCCGATGCCGCACCGACGATGGTGGCGAGTGCGGTCGAGATGAAGAGCGCGTTGCCGAGACCTCAGCCGGCGCGGAAGCCGATGATCGTCCAGACGTCGTTCGACACGGCGGCGAGCACTGAGAACAGCACGATCAGGGCGAGCCCGATCATCAGGGTCTTCTTCGCGCCGATCCGGCTGGACACCCAGCTGGTGAAGAACATCGCGACACCGGTGACGGCGAGGTAGCTCGTGAAGAGCAGTTCCGTCTGCGCGGGTGTGGCCTGCAGCGACTCGGCGATCGCGGGGAGGATCGGGTCGACGAGGCCGATGCCCATGAAGGCGACGACGCAGGCGAAAGCGATCGCCCACACCGCCGACGACTGCTTCAGGATCGAACCGGACTGTCCGGCGGGTGCGTGCGCGTTCACGCGGTGGTCTCCGTTCTGGTCCTCGCTGCGATGAGGGCCGATGCGTCGTGCAGGATGTCCCAGTCGTCGTCGGTGAGGTCCTCGAAGAGGGGCCCGACGGTCCTGGTGAGTGCGGCTCGCCACGCGACGAGTCGTTCGCGTCCGATGTCGGTGATCTCGATGCGCTGCCCACGCGAGTCGTCGGGGTCGACGGTGCGCGAGACGAGCCCGTCGGCCGTCATGCCGGCGACCAGGCGGGTCATGGTCGGTTGCGACACCCGCGAGGCCCGGGCGAGTTCGCCGAGCCGGAGTGCGTCGTCGGCCTCGAGGATGCCGAGGGTCCGCCAGACGGCGGTGGACGTGGTGTGGCCGGTGGCCTGGAGCGCGGACCGGATGAGCCGGTTGACGGAGACGAGGAGCGTCTCGATGGTCTGTTCCCGCGCTTGTTCCACGGTGGAACTATATAGCGTTGCTATGGATCCGGCAAGGAGGCCCGGCACACCTCCGCCAGGACACGGACCTCCGCCCTCCGGTCACGATGCGCTGGACGGCGGTGCCCCCTGCCCTGGTAGAAGGGAGACATGACCGACATCACCATCCACGAGGGCGACGAGTTCACCGCCATCTTCCACGAGGGCCCCTTCGACGGGACCACGGACACCCGCACCGCCACGAGCGACGCGCTGGACGACGAGGTGACGGTGTTCGCGGACGTCGAGGGCCTGCAGACTGCCTTCACCTACAAGGCCACCGGCTCCCGCCAGGTCCTCGACCAGATCTCGGTCGACTACACGTTCGCGCCCGACCAGTCCGACCCGGTCGACGACCTGCAGGACCGCGGCGACCGCTCCGGCGAGTTCGACCGCGAGTAGCAGCCACTGAAAGTGCCCCCGGTCGTCCTCGACGATCGGGGCACTGTCGTTCAGGCACTGTCGGTCGAGCGGCAAGGTCGTCCGATCGGGAGTGTCCCGGTCGCAGTCGTCGTTGCACCACACCATGCAGGTCGATCTCTGGACGTCCGCGTTCTGCGCGCCGTGTGCCGCCGCCCGTCGGGTCGTCGGTGACGCCGCCCGACTCGTGCCGGGTCTCGTCGTCACCGAACGGGACATCGCGAACGACCCCGAGCACGTCGAAGAGCTCGGCATCCGGTCGACCCCGACCGTCCTGGTGCGTCGCGACGACGGCACCGAGGTCTTCCGCTCAGCGGGCGTCCCGACCCGTGACCAGTTCCTCGTCGCGGTCGCGAAGGCGCTCGACTGACACCGGTGCGACGATCGGCGTCGAGGCCGGCCGCATCACGCGTCGGACCTGTCGTACGGATCGCTTGACGGCCCGGATCGGCGTCCCGATGAGCGCCGCCACCCGGCCGATCGCCGACCGGTCGTGGTCGCCGAGTGCGCTCCGACGCTCCCACGCCCGCCGCAGCGCACCACCCCGACTGCGCCGGGCAGCGGGCCGGTCGACCAGGCTGCCGGCGTCCCGGAGGCGCATGAGCTCCTCGGCACGGTCCGCCCAGTCGTCGTCAGCTGCCGTGTGGAAGTAGTTGTCCGCCATCCACTCCGGACGGACCCTCCCGAAGCGACCGTGCACCAGGTCGTCAGCCGTGCCCTCGAGCCCGCTGTCGACGAACACCTCGTTGATGAGCGACCGTGAGGTGCCGAAGTCCGTCAGCGTCAACGCGGGCACACCCCGGGCAGCGGCTTCGAGGACCGCCGTCGAGCTGATCGTCACGAGCGCCACGGCCCGGTCGAGGTGCAGCGACATCGGCCCGGCCTCGACCACGAGGTTCGACGGCGCATCGGCCGGCAGCAGATCGGCGTACGGGAAGGTCTCGCGGTGCGTCTGCTGCTCGCCGGCGGCCGCGCGGGTCTTCACCACGACGCGCCACTCCGGGTGGGCCCGTGCCGTGTCGGCGAGCCAGGTGATGACGCGACGGCGGTCCTCCTCCTCCGCGGGCACGCTCGGCTGTGCGGCGAACACCACGGAGTCGCGCACCACCCCGGCGCGCGGGGCTCCCGCCGATTGGGCGAAGGGCAGCGTCGCGAGCGCGAAGGACGGCTCGACACCGCTGGCGGTCGCCAGGCTCCGGTACTCGCGGACCTCGCGGTGGCTGTGCAGCACGAACAGGTCGGCGCGCGCCCGCAGGAACACGCCCTTCCACTTCGCCGGGAACGAGATGCCCGGCAGCCCGCTCACCAAGACCGGCCGCCGCGGGACCGAGCGCAGGACCTGGTCCATGAGCACCTCCGCAACGGGGCCGATGCAGGACACCAGGACCGCGTCCGGCGGGTCGGCCTGGAGGCGCGCCACCACGTCGTCCACGCTCAGCGGCTCGGGAGGTGCGAGGTCGATCGGTCCCAGACGGGCATCGACGTCACGGAACGCCGCCCGCAGCTGGGCCGGACTCGCCGACCGTGGCGTCGCCACCGTCAGCAGTTCCAGCGACCAGTGCGCCGGTGCCGCCGAGAGGAGGTGGGCGCCCCACTTCGCGAACGAGTCCGTGTCGACCAGGCCGACCACCCGTCGGCAGCGAGGCGGCGTGCCGGCGGGGTGGCGTGCCTCCCGGCCGGCAGTCCCCGCGTCGTCGTTCGCCGCAGCGCTCACGCACCCACCCGACGGAGCTTGGCGAGGGGCGCCTGCTCGCCGGGGAAGATGCGCTTGACGCCGTCGCCCATCGACGTCTCGATGATGCGGATGTCGCGCACCAGCGTGCGGAGACCGTGCGGCTCGAGCGATGCGGCGTGGTCCGAGCCCCACATCGTGCGGTCGAGGGTGATGTGCCGCTCGACGGCCGTGGCGCCGAGTGCGACGGCCGCCAGGGAGATCTGCAGGCCCGGCTCGTGACCGGAGTAGCCGACCGGCACGCCCGCGTAGGCGTAGCGGGTGGCGAGGGTCTCGATCATGCGGAGGTTCGCCTCCTCCGGGGGGAGCGGGTACGTCGAGGTGGCGTGCAGGAGCACGAGCCGCTCGGTGCCGAGGGTCGAGACGGCGCGGTCGATCTGCTCCATCGTCGACATGCCGGTCGAGAGGATCACGGGCTTGCCGGTCGCGGCGACGGCGGCGAGCATGCCGAGGTCCGTCACCGACGCCGAGGCGATCTTGTAGGCGACGACGTTGAGGTCCTCGAGGAAGGCGACCGACGGCTCATCCCACGGCGACGCGAACCAGTCCAGCCCGCGGAGGGTCGCGTGGTCACCGATCTCGATGTACTGGTCGCGGTCGAACTCGACGCGGTAGCGGTAGTCCAGGTAGGTCATGTCGCCCCAGGGGGTGCTGCGCGGCATCGACTTCATGTGCTCGGGCGTCGAGATCTCCGGCGTCCGCTTCTGGAACTTGACGGCCTGCATGCCGGCGTCGGCGGCGACGTCGATGAGCTGCTTGGCGATCTCGACGTCGCCGTTGTGGTTCAGGCCGATCTCGCCGATGAGGTAGGCGGGGTTGCCCGCGCCGATGGTGGAGAGGCCGATGCGGACGCTCATGGTGCTCCGTTCTCCGCGGCGGAGGTCCGCGCGG
>NZ_JASDDD010000089.1:3441-5142 GCF_030407555.1 Curtobacterium sp. APC 4022 | reverse complement strand
GTGTTGGTTGTAATTTTTTACGGAGAGTTTGATCCTGGCTCAGGACGAACGCTGGCGGCGTGCTTAACACATGCAAGTCGAACGATGATCAGGAGCTTGCTCCTGTGATTAGTGGCGAACGGGTGAGTAACACGTGAGTAACCTGCCCCTGACTCTGGGATAAGCGTTGGAAACGACGTCTAATACTGGATATGATCACTGGTCGCATGGCCTGGTGGTGGAAAGATTTTTTGGTTGGGGATGGACTCGCGGCCTATCAGCTTGTTGGTGAGGTAATGGCTCACCAAGGCGACGACGGGTAGCCGGCCTGAGAGGGTGACCGGCCACACTGGGACTGAGACACGGCCCAGACTCCTACGGGAGGCAGCAGTGGGGAATATTGCACAATGGGCGAAAGCCTGATGCAGCAACGCCGCGTGAGGGATGACGGCCTTCGGGTTGTAAACCTCTTTTAGTAGGGAAGAAGGGAGCTTCGGTTCTTGACGGTACCTGCAGAAAAAGCACCGGCTAACTACGTGCCAGCAGCCGCGGTAATACGTAGGGTGCAAGCGTTGTCCGGAATTATTGGGCGTAAAGAGCTCGTAGGCGGTTTGTCGCGTCTGCTGTGAAATCCCGAGGCTCAACCTCGGGCTTGCAGTGGGTACGGGCAGACTAGAGTGCGGTAGGGGAGATTGGAATTCCTGGTGTAGCGGTGGAATGCGCAGATATCAGGAGGAACACCGATGGCGAAGGCAGATCTCTGGGCCGTAACTGACGCTGAGGAGCGAAAGCATGGGGAGCGAACAGGATTAGATACCCTGGTAGTCCATGCCGTAAACGTTGGGCGCTAGATGTAGGGACCTTTCCACGGTTTCTGTGTCGTAGCTAACGCATTAAGCGCCCCGCCTGGGGAGTACGGCCGCAAGGCTAAAACTCAAAGGAATTGACGGGGGCCCGCACAAGCGGCGGAGCATGCGGATTAATTCGATGCAACGCGAAGAACCTTACCAAGGCTTGACATACACCGGAAACGGCCAGAGATGGTCGCCCCCTTGTGGTCGGTGTACAGGTGGTGCATGGTTGTCGTCAGCTCGTGTCGTGAGATGTTGGGTTAAGTCCCGCAACGAGCGCAACCCTCGTTCTATGTTGCCAGCGGGTTATGCCGGGGACTCATAGGAGACTGCCGGGGTCAACTCGGAGGAAGGTGGGGATGACGTCAAATCATCATGCCCCTTATGTCTTGGGCTTCACGCATGCTACAATGGCCGGTACAAAGGGCTGCGATACCGTAAGGTGGAGCGAATCCCAAAAAGCCGGTCTCAGTTCGGATTGAGGTCTGCAACTCGACCTCATGAAGTCGGAGTCGCTAGTAATCGCAGATCAGCAACGCTGCGGTGAATACGTTCCCGGGCCTTGTACACACCGCCCGTCAAGTCATGAAAGTCGGTAACACCCGAAGCCGGTGGCCTAACCCTTGTGGAAGGAGCCGTCGAAGGTGGGATCGGTGATTAGGACTAAGTCGTAACAAGGTAGCCGTACCGGAAGGTGCGGCTGGATCACCTCCTTTCTAAGGAGCATCTGGTCAGTGCTGTTCACCGTCATGGTGAGTCAGTGGCTGGTCCAGGCGCCCGATTCGGACCGAACGTGTCCGACGGGTAGCTCATGGGTGGAACATTGACAGTGCAGTCGGGAGCGCGTCTTCCGGTCTCAGTACGTTCTCCG
>NZ_JASDDD010000089.1:0-3346 GCF_030407555.1 Curtobacterium sp. APC 4022 | reverse complement strand
GTGGGGGAGTGTGGTGCCGATCGTATGTTGAGAACTACACAGTGGACGCGAGCATCTTTAGATTCGCGTCATCGATGATCGTCGGCTTTCGGGTTGGCGTGTGTCGTGGCGTTGGATCGCAATTTTAATCTTTGTGGTCAAGTTTCTAAGAGCAAACGGTGGATGCCTTGGCATCTGGAGCCGAAGAAGGACGTAGAAATCTGCGATAAGCCTCGGGGAGCTGATAATCGAGCTGTGAGCCGAGGATTTCCGAATGGGGAAACCCCGCCAGGCGCTTTTGTGACCTGGTGACTCCCGCCTGAATATATAGGGCGGGTAGAGGGAACGTGGGGAAGTGAAACATCTCAGTACCCACAGGAAGAGAAAACAACATGTGATTCCGTGAGTAGTGGCGAGCGAAAACGGATGAGGCTAAACCGATCATGTGTGATAGCCGGCGGGCGTTGCATGGTCGGGGTTGTGGGACACGTCACTCAGTTCTGCCGGACTGGGACGGTTACAGCGCATCATAGTCGAACCGGTTTGAAAGCCGGGCCGTAGTGGGTGCCAGCCCCGTAGACGAAATGGTGTTATGGCCGGATGTGTATCCCAAGTAGCACGGGGCCCGAGAAATCCCGTGTGAATCTGTCAGGACCACCTGATAAGCCTAAATACTCCCAGATGACCGATAGCGGACAAGTACCGTGAGGGAAAGGTGAAAAGTACCCCGGGAGGGGAGTGAAATAGTACCTGAAACCGTTTGCTTACAAACCGTCGGAGCCTCCTTTGTAGGGGTGACGGCGTGCCTTTTGAAGAATGAGCCTGCGAGTTAGCGATATGTGGCGAGGTTAACCCGTGTGGGGTAGCCGTAGCGAAAGCGAGTCTGAATAGGGCGATTCAGTCGCATGTCCTAGACCCGAAGCGAAGTGATCTATCCATGGCCAGGTTGAAGCGACGGTAAGACGTCGTGGAGGACCGAACCCACTTCAGTTGAAAATGGAGGGGATGAGCTGTGGATAGGGGTGAAAGGCCAATCAAACTTCGTGATAGCTGGTTCTCTCCGAAATGCATTTAGGTGCAGCGTTGCGTGTTTCTCGCCGGAGGTAGAGCTACTGGATGGCCGATGGGCCTCAACAGGTTACTGACGTCAGCCAAACTCCGAATGCCGGTGAGTGAGAGCGCAGCAGTGAGACGGTGGGGGATAAGCTTCATCGTCGAGAGGGAAACAACCCAGACTACCAACTAAGGTCCCTAAGCGTGTGCTAAGTGGGAAAGGATGTGGAGTTGCACAGACAACCAGGAGGTTGGCTTAGAAGCAGCCACCCTTGAAAGAGTGCGTAATAGCTCACTGGTCAAGTGATTCCGCGCCGACAATGTAACGGGGCTCAAGCACACCACCGAAGTTGTAGATTTCGCACACTCGACAAGCCTTCGTGGTTCAGTCGTGCGGAGTGGTAGGAGAGCGTCGTGTGGCGAGTGAAGCGGCGGAGTGATCCAGCCGTGGACGCTACACGAGTGAGAATGCAGGCATGAGTAGCGAAAGACGGGTGAGAAACCCGTCCTCCGAAAGACCAAGGGTTCCAGGGCCAGGTTAATCCGCCCTGGGTAAGTCGGGACCTAAGGCGAGGCCGACAGGCGTAGTCGATGGACAACGGGTTGATATTCCCGTACCGGCGAACAACCGCCCAAGCTAATCCAGTGGTGCTAAGAGTCCTAACCCGGCACTTGTTGATCCCTTCGGGGTGAGACGGGCCGGTCTAACGCTCGACCCCATGCTGGTGCGGTTAGCGTATGAACAGGTGTGACGCAGGAAGGTAGCTGAGCCAGGCGATGGTATCCGTAAGGTGAACCTGGTGTAAGGATGTAGGGCTGACGATAGGCAAATCCGTCGTCTGTATGCCTGAGACCCGACGCGTACCCGTAAGGGGAATTCAGTGATCCTATGCTGCCGAGAAAAGCATCGACGCGAGGTTGCAGCCGCCCGTACCCGAAACCGACTCAGGTGGTCAGGTAGAGAATACCAAGGAGATCGAGATAATCGTGGTTAAGGAACTCGGCAAAATGCCCCCGTAACTTCGGGAGAAGGGGGGCCGGACACGTGACCGGATTTACTCCGTGAGCGTTGAAGGCCGCAGAGACCAGTGGGAAGCGACTGTTTACTAAAAACACAGGTCCGTGCGAAGTCGCAAGACGATGTATACGGACTGACGCCTGCCCGGTGCTGGAAGGTTAAGAGGAAGGGTCAGCCTCACGGCGAAGCTCTGAATTTAAGCCCCAGTAAACGGCGGTGGTAACTATAACCATCCTAAGGTAGCGAAATTCCTTGTCGGGTAAGTTCCGACCTGCACGAATGGCGTAACGACTTCCCAGCTGTCTCAACCGCGAACTCGGCGAAATTGCACTACGAGTAAAGATGCTCGTTACGCGCAGCAGGACGGAAAGACCCCGTGACCTTTACTACAGTTTGGTATTGGTGTTCGGAGTGGCTTGTGTAGGATAGGTGGGAGACTGTGAAGCGGGCACGCTAGTGTTCGTGGAGTCATTGTTGAAATACCACTCTGGTCACTTTGGATGTCTAACGTAGGACCCTGATCGGGTTCATGGACAGTGCCTGATGGGTAGTTTAACTGGGGCGGTTGCCTCCCAAAGAGTAACGGAGGCGCCCAAAGGTTCCCTCAACCTGGTTGGCAATCAGGTGGCGAGTGTAAGTGCACAAGGGAGCTTGACTGTGAGACTGACAGGTCGAGCAGGGACGAAAGTCGGGACTAGTGATCCGGCAGTGGCTTGTGGAAGCGCTGTCGCTCAACGGATAAAAGGTACCTCGGGGATAACAGGCTGATCTTGCCCAAGAGTCCATATCGACGGCATGGTTTGGCACCTCGATGTCGGCTCGTCGCATCCTGGGGCTGGAGTAGGTCCCAAGGGTTGGGCTGTTCGCCCATTAAAGCGGTACGCGAGCTGGGTTTAGAACGTCGTGAGACAGTTCGGTCCCTATCCGCTGCGCGCGTTGGAAATTTGAGAAGATCTATCCCTAGTACGAGAGGACCGGGATGGACGAACCTCTGGTGTGTCAGTTGTTCTGCCAAGGGCACCGCTGATTAGCTACGTTCGGACCGGATAACCGCTGAAAGCATCTAAGCGGGAAGCCGTCTTCGAGATGAGATTTCCATGCACCTTGAGTGTGAGAGGCTCCCAGCAGACTACTGGGTTGATAGGCCGGATGTGGAAGCGGGGACTAACGACCCGTGGAGCTGACCGGTACTAATAAGCCGAAGACTTGACACACACTTTTTTCCTGACCCTTTACGGGTCAGGGCTCGCGTCCACTTTGTGGTTCCCGACAGACGATCGGGAATCAAACTGAATA
>NZ_JASDDD010000088.1:2348-5255 GCF_030407555.1 Curtobacterium sp. APC 4022 | reverse complement strand
GCCGCCCCGCGCCTCCCGTCCGACAGGTGGCGCTAGACGCGACCCGGCGCGTACGCCTCGGCCAGCCGGTCCATCAGCGCGTCCTTCTCCTCGTCGACGACCTGCGCCTCCGGGTGCGCGTCGTACCAGGCGACCAGTTCGCGGGCGCCCTCGCGGAACGAGGTGCGCGCCGCCCAACCCGGCACGAGCGTCCGCACCTTGCTGTTGTCGAACACCATGCTGTTCGCCTTGTCGCCGACCACACCCGCGCCCCACTCCGGGTCCGCGGCCATGATCGCGTCCGCCGGCACGTGCACGATCTGCGGTTCCGGCGCCCCCGCGGCGGCCGCGACCTCCTGGTGGATGCGGTCCCACGTCGGCGACTCCTGGCCGGTGATGTGGAACGCCTCGCCGATCGCCTCGGCCCGGTCCAGCACCCCGACGAACGCGACCGCGAAGTCCCGCGCGTGCGTGATCGTCCACAGCGAGGTCCCGTCACCCGGCACGACCACCGGCTTGCCCGCCCGCATCCGCGCGACGACCGTCCAGCCGCCGTCGAACGGCAGCAGCGTCTCGTCGTAGGTGTGCGACGGCCGGATGATCGTCATCGGGAAGTCGTCCTGCCGGTACGCGGCGACCAGCAGGTCCTCACACGCGATCTTGTCCCGCGAGTACTGCCAGTACGGGTTCTTCAGCGGCGTCGACTCCGTCACCGGCAGGTGCGTCGGCGGGGTCTGGTACGCCGAAGCCGAGCTGATGAACACGTACTGGCGGGTCTTGCCGGTGAAGAAGTCGATGTCGGCCTGTACCTGGTCCGGGGTGAACGCGACGAAGTCGATGACCACGTCGAAGGTGCGGTCGCCGATCGCCGCCGCCAGGGCGTCCCGGTCCGCGACGTCGGCCTGGAGGCGCGTCACCGCATCCGGCAACGTCCGCTTCTCCGTCGTGCCCCGGTTGAGCACCGCGACGTCGAAGCCCTGGTCCACCGCCTCGCGCACGCAGGCGGCGCTGATGATGCCGCTCCCGCCGATGAACAGCACGCTGGATCCGGTCATGGATGCTCCCTTGCTCCCGGCGGTGCGTCCGCGCACCGCGCCTCTTGCGATCCTGCACCGTCGGGGCCGCGTACCGTCACGGGCGTGCCGCATCGACGCGGCCACGACAGGAGTGACAGACACATGGAGTACCGCTACCTCGGCAACTCGGGCCTCAAGGTCTCCGAGATCACCTACGGCAACTGGCTCACCCACGCCTCCCAGGTCGAGAACGACGCGGCGATCGCCTGCGTCAAGGCCGCCCTCGAGGTCGGCATCTCGACGTTCGACACCGCCGACGTGTACGCGAACACCGGTGCCGAGACCGTCCTCGGCGAAGCGCTGAAGGGCGAGCGTCGCCAGTCCCTCGAGATCGCGACGAAGGTCTTCGGGCCGACCGGTCCCAAGGGCCACAACGACACCGGGCTGTCGCGCAAGCACATCCTCGAGTCCATCGACGGCTCGCTCGGCCGCCTGCAGACCGACTACGTCGACCTGTACCAGGCGCACCGCTACGACCACGAGACCCCGCTCGAAGAGACCATGCAGGCGTTCGCCGACGTGGTCCGTGCGGGCAAGGTCCTGTACGTCGGCGTCTCGGAGTGGACCGCCGACCAGCTCCGCGCCGGAGCGGCACTGGCGAAGGACCTCGGCTTCCAGCTCATCTCGAACCAGCCGCAGTACTCCGCGCTCTGGCGGGTCATCGAGGAGGAGGTCGTCCCCACCTCGAAGGAACTCGGCATCTCCCAGATCGTCTGGTCCCCGATCGCGCAGGGTGTGCTCACCGGCAAGTACCAGCCCGGGCAGCCGCTGCCCGAGGGGTCCCGCGCGACCGACGACAAGGGCGGCGCGAAGATGATCTCGCGCTTCATGAACGACGAGGTGCTCACCGCCGTGCAGGAGCTCAAGCCGATCGCCGACGAGCTCAGCCTGTCGATGGCGCAGCTCGCCGTCGCCTGGGTGCTGCAGAACGAGAACGTGGCGTCCGCCATCATCGGTGCCTCGCGACCGGAGCAGGTGCACGACAACGCCGGCGCTGCCGGAGTGCAGATCCCCGCCGAGCTGATGTCCCGCATCGACGACGCCCTCGGGGCCGTCGTCGAGCGTGACCCGGCGAAGACGAACGACAGCAGCCCGAAGACCCGCGAGGCGTAGGCGGCGCTGCCCGGCCGGGACGAGCCTCCCGGCCGGCTGCCGCACAACAGGAAGCGGCTCGAACCACGGGAATGCGTGGTTCGAGCCGCTTCCTGTTGTGCGTGGACGATCCGCTCCGCGGATCCGAGCGCGGACCCCGCCGGCGCAACGCAAAAGAGCCCCCTACCGAAGTAAGGGGCTCTTCACCGTGGCTGGACGCGGCGTCGATCCGCGGACCTTTCGATTTTCAGTCGAACGCTCTACCAACTGAGCTACCCAGCCGTGGCGACCCTGACGGGACTTGAACCCGCGACCTCCGCCGTGACAGGGCGGCACGCTAACCAACTGCGCTACAGGGCCATATGGAATTGCTTGTGTTGCTTCGGTGTCGTTCTGTTCTGCTTGCTGTCCCCCGATGAGGAGTGACCCCAACGGGATTCGAACCCGTGCTGCCGCCGTGAAAGGGCGGTGTCCTAGGCCACTAAACGATGGGGCCGCAAGCAGTGCATCGCGCTACCGATGGACAAGCATACGGACGGTCGGCCCTCTTGCCAAATCGAGCCCGCCGAACGCTCCGCTTGGGCGTGTCGCGCCACCTCGACGGACCCTCAGGGAGTGACCGGAGCGGGCTCCCGAGGGGCGGTCGACACCGATGGGAGCATCGCTGCTGACCTCTCACCCTCGAACGGGGTGTTCCTGGGCTGACCCATGTTGTTACTGTTACGTCTGTTGACAGTGTGACGTGCGCCACGCCGGACTG
>NZ_JASDDD010000088.1:0-2338 GCF_030407555.1 Curtobacterium sp. APC 4022 | reverse complement strand
CCCGCCGCCGCTTCCTGGCTGCCGGGGTCGCTGTCGTACTCGCCGCCGGGGCCCTCGTCGCCCTCGTGCCGTCGGGTGCCGCCTCAGCCGCCAGCTACCCGAGCTGGGACGACGTGCAGGCCGCCAAGCAGTCGCAGTCCGCCCAGGCCGCCAAGGTCACCGAGATCAAGGGCCTCATCGCGCAGCTGCAGTCGCAGTCCGCCGCGAAGGAGAAGGCCGCCGCCGCAGCCGGTACCGCGTACCAGACCGCCCAGACGGACTACGACCGCAAGGCACTCGAGCAGCGCAAGCTCCAGTCGCAGGCCGACGACGCCGAGAAGACCGCGCGGGCCTCCGAGGCGCAGGCCGGCCAGCTCGCCGCCCAGCTCGGGCGCTCCAGCTCCGAGGACGTCACCACGGACCTCCTCACCAAGCCCTCGGCCTCCGGTGACCTGCTGTACGAGCTCGGCGCGATGTCGAAGCTGTCCGAGCAGGCCGACGGCATCTACTCCGAGGCGAGCCAGGACCGCGGGACCGCCCAGGCCCTCGCCGACAAGTCGAAGACCGCCGAGGACGCCCTGGGCAAGCTCGCCGCCCAGGCCCAGACGAAGATGCGCGCCGCACAGAGCGCAGCGGACCAGGCCCAGGCCGCCGTGTCCGCCCAGGCCGACAACCAGGACCGTCTGGAGGCCCAGCTCGACCTCCTGACGTCGAAGACGAAGACGACCGAGGCCCAGTACGAGAAGGGTGTCCAGGTCGAGAAGGCACGCCAGGCACGGCTCGCTCGCGAGCGGGCCGCCGCCGCAGCTGCCGCAGCAGCGGCCGCCGCGCGTGCGCTCCCGCCAGCAGCGACCGCAGGTGTCCCGGCCTCCGGTGGTGGCGGGGCCTCCGGCGGTGGCTCCGCGAACGCGTCCGGCTGGGTCCGCCCGGCCGCCGGCTTCCAGTCGAGCCCCTACGGCCTCCGCGTCGACCCCTACACGCACGTCTACACACTGCACGCCGGCGTGGACCTCGCCCCGGCCTGCTACTCGCCGATCTACGCCGCAGCGTCCGGCACCGTGACCTTCGCGGGCAACGGCGGCGGCTACGGCAACGAGGTCATCATCGACAACGGTGGCGGCATCTCGACGGCCTACGGGCACATCGTCAACGGCGGCATCATGGTCGGCGCCGGCCAGCACGTCACCGCCGGACAGCAGATCGCCCAGGTCGGTTCCACCGGCTGGTCGACGGGCTGCCACCTGCACTTCGAGACCCGGGTGAACGGCGCCGCCGTCGATCCCGTCCCCTTCATGGCAGCGCGGGGGATCTCGGTATGAGCACGAGCACTGCCAGGAGGCACTGACCCGCATGAAGAAGCCTGCACGTTCCCTCGTCTGCGGTCTCGCCACCGTCTCGATGCTCAGCCTCGGGCTCTCGCTCGTGGTGGCCGTCCCGGCGCAGGCGGCACCGTCCGCCCCGTCGTGGAAGGACGTGCAGGCGGCGAAGGACGACCAGGCCGACAAGCAGCAGACGGTCGACGCCCTGACGGCCCGCATGTCGAGCCTCCAGTCCGCCGTGGACCGGACCGGGGCCACCGTGCAGGAAGCCGGCCAGCAGTACTCGCTGGCGGCGTCGCAGCAGCAGGAGGCCAAGGACGCGCTCGACGCCCTCACCGGCCAGGCGAAGCGTGCCAAGGCCGCGGCGAAGCAGTCCGCCGGCCAGGTCGCAGCCCTCGTCGTGGAGCTCTCGCGCTCCGGCGGTGGCGATCTGTCCACATCGATGCTCGTCGACTCCCGCGACGCGAAGGACCTGCTCTACCAGGTCGGCACGATGACGCACCTCTCCGAGCGCTCCGCGACCGTGCTCGACAAGGCGCAGTCGGACCAGCGCACCGTCGACGCCCTCGCCGCCCAGCAGCGCCAGGCGACGAAGGCCCTGACCGCCGCGACCACCAAGACGAAGGACGCGCTCGACAGCGCCAACGACGTCGCGGCGAACGCGGAGTCCGCGCTGGCGTCCGGGCAGGCGAAGCAGGACGAGGTCCTCAAGCAGCTCGCGTTCCTCAAGGGCACCTCGGTCGCCACCGAGCAGGCCTACTGGTCCGCGCAGCAGGCGAAGCAGGCCGAGATCCAGCTCGCGGCGCAGGCGAAGCGGGATGCGGCACGTCCGGCATCGGCCGACGACGGCGGTGTGGCCGCCAGCGGTGGCGCCGACTCCGGCAGCGGTGGCAGTTCCGGTGGCGGGGACGACTCCGGCGGCTCGACGAACGACGACCCGCCCGCGTCGAACCCCGTCGCGTCGACGCCGTCGAACTCCGCACCGTCGGGCAGCACCCCGGCAGCGCCGAAGCCGTCCGCGCCGAGGCCCGCAGCCCCGC
>NZ_JASDDD010000087.1:0-6114 GCF_030407555.1 Curtobacterium sp. APC 4022 | reverse complement strand
CGTCCTCGTCGGTGCCGTCGTGCCGGACCCGGACGACCTCGACGCGGTGGTCCTCGCCCGCTGGCAGGCGACCCACCCGCCCGGGGCGACCCTCGGCCACGTGCACGGCGCGAACCTCGGCATCCGCGCGGACGCCTACCGTGCCCTGGGTGGCTTCGACCCGGTGCCGGAGCACGAGGACGTCCGCCTGGTGGCGCGCGCCCGCGCGCTGGGGCTGCGCGTGGACGCGACCACGGGCCTCCCGGTCGTCACCAGCGGTCGGTTCGACGGCCGGACACCGGGCGGCTACGCCGAGCACCTCCGCCGCACCTACGGCGACGCGTCCTGACCTGTCCTCGTCCCTCCTTACCGTTCTGACAGCAGACCGAAGGGCCGCCCTTGGTGGCCGTTCCTAGGTTCTCCTCGTCGGCCCCCGCCGCGTGATCCGCGCGACCGGTGCTCCCGGGTCGGCCCCCACCGAGGAGAACCATGTTCCTGACCTACCTCAGGCGCGAACTCACGAACCGCAAGAAGCAGACGGTCATCATCGCGGTCGGGATGGCGCTGGCCATCGCGCTCGTCGTCATCGTCTCGTCGATCGCGAGCGGCGTGCAGTCCGCCCAGTCGAGCGTCCTGGCATCCGTGTACGGCGTCGGCACCGACATCACCGTGACGAAGACCGAGACCCCGACGTCCAGCAGCACCGGCCGGCCGTCGTTCGACTTCGGCGACCAGGGCTCGTCGGGCAGCAGCAGCAGCGGTTCCACCGACCTGTCCCAGTCCCGCCTGGCGGTGTCCCGCGGCACGAGCACCCTGACCGCCGCGAACGTGGCGACGGTCGCCGGAACCGACGGGGTGGCGGCCGCGACCGGCGTCCTGACGCTCGAGAACAGCACGTTCTCCGGCCAGGTCGAGCAGAGCGACGGCAGCAGCAGCAGCAGTGACGGTGCGGCGCAGGGCGGCCCACCGAGCGGGACGGGCCAGAGCAGCACGGGCCAGAACAGCACGGGCCAGGGCGGTGGCGGCTTCGGCGGCGGCTCGTTCAGCGTCGACTCGTTCACGGTCACCGGCATCCCGGTCTCCGGCGACACGGTCGGCCCGCTCACCAGCACCGAGACGACGAAGGGCCGTCCCTTCACCACGGCCGACGCCGGCAAGGACGTCGTCGTGCTCGACGCGGCGTACGCCAAGAGCGAGTCGAAGGCCGTCGGCGACACGGTCTCGATCGGCGGGAAGACCTTCGACGTCATCGGGATCGTCGCCTCGACCGGGTCCGCGTCCACCACCGGCTCGAACACGTACATCCCGCTCGACACCGCGCAGACGCTCGCCGACCTGTCCGGCAAAGTGACATCCGTCTACGTCTCCGCCGAGTCGTCCTCCGACGTCGCGACGATCAAGACCGCGCTGCAGAAGGAGCTGTCGAGCGCAACCGTCTCCACCGAGTCCGACCTCGCCTCGAGCGTGTCCGGCTCCCTGGCGACGGCGTCGACCCTCGTGTCGAACCTCGGCCGGTGGCTGTCGATCGTCATCCTGGCGGCGGCGTTCCTCATCGCCATCCTGTTCACCATCTCCGGCGTCACCCGCCGCACCCGTGAGTTCGGCACCCTCAAGGCCATCGGCTGGTCGAACGGCCGCATCACGCGGCAGGTCGCGGGCGAGTCGCTCGTGCAGGGACTGATCGGCGGTGTCATCGGCGCCGCGACCGGCCTCGTCGGCATCCTCGTCGTGAACGTCATCGCCCCCACGGTCTCGGCGAGCGCCGCCACCAGCACCCGGACCGGTCCCGGCGCGGGTGGTGGGATGCCCGGCGCAGCCGCGACGGCGGCGGCCGGCAGCGGCACGACCGGTGGCGCACCCGCAGGCGGCTTCGGCAGCGGCGGGCAGACGGCGACGACCACGGACGTCGTCCTGCACGCCCCGGTCACCATCGAGGTGATCCTGCTCGCCATCGGGCTCGCGGTCCTCGGCGGGCTGCTCGCGGGCGCGCTCGGCGGATGGCGGGCCTCCCGGCTCCGGCCGGCGGAAGCACTCCGGAGCGTGTCGTGATGCCGGCCGACCGGCGCACCCCGACCGACCCGGCCGGCACCAGCGCGACCCGCACGACCCGCACGACCCGCACGAGCCACACGACCCGCACGACCGACCCCACCATCCCGACGACCGAGGAGCCATCGTGACCACCACCGAGACCGCAGCCGCCACGGACGGCGTGCCCACCGCCTCCCGGCCCGTCTACCGGCTGTCGGGCGTGACCAAGACGTACCGGCAGAAGAACCGGACCGTCACCGCGCTGGCCGGGGTCGACCTCGAGATCCCGCAGGGGCAGCTCGTCGCGGTGCAGGGACCGACCGGCGGCGGCAAGTCGACGCTGCTGCAGATGCTCGGTGCGCTCGACCGGCCGAGCAGCGGTTCGGTGTTCCTGGGTGACCGGGACGTCGCCGTGCTCGGGGACCGGGCGCTCACCGACGTCCGGGCGACCGAGATCGGCTTCGTGTTCCAGAGCTTCAACCTCATCCCGACCCTGACCGCGCTCGAGAACGTCGAGACCGCGTTCGCGGGCAGCCTCGCGAACCGCTCCCGGGCCGAGGTCCGCGAACGGGCCACGACCGCCCTGCGCGAGGTCGGCCTCGAGGAACGGCTCGACCACCTGCCGGCCGAGCTCTCCGGCGGTCAGCAGCAGCGCGTCGCGATCGCCCGCGCGCTGGTGAAGGACCCGACGGTCCTGCTGGCGGACGAGCCGACCGGGGCGCTCGACGAGGGCACCCGCGACGAGATCATGGGGCTCATCGAGCGGCAGTGGAAGGACCGCGGGTTGACGGTCGTCATCGTGACGCACGACTCGTGGGTGGCGCGGCGCGCGGAGCGTCGGCTGCACATCAAGCAGGGTCAGGTCCGCGAGGTGTAGTCGCGGCGCCGGCTGGCGGGCGCGCGCGGGCGGGCGGGCGCGGCGGGCGGCGGAACACCGGTGTTCGTGTGTCACACCGCGGATCTCCGCGGCGCGACGGACGAACACCGGTGTTCCACGAAGCCGCGGCGCGGCGGCGCGGCGACCGCCGCGGCGCGGCGACCGCGGCGGCGTCAGCCCGCCGTGACCGGGTAGTCGCAGTACGCGAACCACGACGAGTCCGGAGCCCACGGCGGCACGTTCACGGTCCCCTGCCCGCCGTCGAGGACGACCAGCGTCTCCGGCACCACCGCGATCCGGGCACCCCGCGCCAGGACCCCGGGCAGCAGCCGCAGTTCCACCCGGTGGTCCGCCGGGTGCCCGTGCACGCCGGGCTCGTACGACAGGTACAGCAGGTGCGCACTGTCCGGGGAGACGTGCGGGAACCAGTTCACCCGCTCGTCACCGGTGATCTGCACGGGGTCCGTCGACCCGTCGCGCAGGGCGGCGAGCTGCGCCGTGCCCGGGGTGAACCGCTCGGTGTTGAACAGCAGGGTCCCGCCGTCCGGGGTCCACGCGCACCCGTCGTCCGGGTGCGCGTCACGGGTGCGGAACGTCGTGACGCCGGTCGCCGGGTCGACGAGGGCGACGTCGGTGGTCCAGACGCCCTGTGGTGAGCGTTCGCCCACGATCGCGGCCAGCGCGGAACCGTCGGGAGCGATGCCGTGCAGGTAGTACTTCCGCACGGTCGGCAGGGCGGCGGAGGTGTCGGTGATGCGGATCCCCGGGCCGCCGGCAGGCAGCGGCACGCGGTAGAGCTCACCGTCCCGCCCGCTCACCACGACGGACTGCCCCGAGGGGTCGAGCACGTGGTCGTTGTTGATCTCGGGTACACCCGGCATCGGCACCGGCACGAGCGCGGTCTCGTCGAGGACCGTCCCGGCCGCGGGCACCGGCAGCAGCCAGAGGTCGCCGTCGGCGTTGAGCACCAGGGTGTCGGCGTCCAGGACGTTCGGTGCCTCGACCAGCACCGTGTCCGAGGCGAACACCAGCCGGCCGGTGCGCGTCTCGACGTCGTACACGTGCACGCGGCTGGTCTGTCCGGGCAGAAGTTGCCGCCCCCGGGTCTCGGTCATGCATCCATCCTGTCGTGCGTGGTGGTGGTCGTGGTCGTGGTCGTTGTCGTTGTCGTGGTTCGGCGAGGCGCCGCACAACGGAATCCGATCCGAACCGCGGGAGTCCACGGTTCGGATCGGACACGGCAGGTGCAGTCCGCGCCGCACCACGGGCGGGAGGACGCGCGCCGCACCACGGTCGGGCGGGCGCGCGCCGGCCGGACCACGGACGGGAGGCGCGGTGCGGGACGGACCCGCACCGCGCCTCCCGTCAGGTGGTCGCGGCTACTTCACCGCACCGGCGGTCAGGCCGGCGACGAACTGGCGCTGCACCACGAGGAACGCGATGACGACCGGGATCGACACGACGAGCGAGGCCGCCATGATCTGGTTCCAGTACACGTTCGTCTGCGTCGAGTACTGCTGCAGACCGACCGCCAGCGTCGAGCCGAGGCCGTTCGTCATGACGGAGGCGAAGAGGACCTCGCCCCAGGCCGTCATGAACGAGTAGATGCCGACCGCCACGAGACCGGGACGGGCCGAGGGCAGGATGATCCGGAACAGCGCGCCCATCGGGCCGGAACCGTCGACCATCGCAGCCTCGTCGAGTTCGCGCGGGATCGTCTCGAAGTAGCCCGCGAGCATCCAGATCGAGAACGGCAACGTGAACGTCAGGTACGTGATGATCAGGCCGAGCCAGCTGCCGACCAGCTGGATGCCGAGCGTGTTGCCGAGGTTGGTGAAGATCAGGAACAGCGGCAGCAGGAACAGCACGCCGGGGAACATCTGGGTCGAGAGCACCGTCGTGGTGAAGGCGCTCTTGCCCTTGAAGTTCCACCGCGACACCGCGTAGGCGGCGAACGTGGCGATGATCAGCGAGAACACCGTCGCGACCGTGCAGACCACGAGCGAGTTGATGAAGTACCGGCCGAGCGGGACCGTCGACCACATGTCGATGAACGGCTGGAACGTGATCCGCGACGGGATCCACGTGAAGTCGTTCTGCACGTCGCCGAGCGGCTTGATGGCGGTGGTGATCATGACGTAGAGCGGCACCACCGTGAAGACGGTGAGCAGTGCCAGGACGATGACCTTGAAGGACTTCGCCCCCGTTGTTTCACGCACGGACGGACCTCCGGTTGGTGACGGCCAGGTAGATGCCGGTGACGACGAGCAGGAAGAGGAGGAGCAGGACGCTCATCGCGGCACCGGAGCCGAAGTTCCAGGTGATGAACGACGCGTTGTAGATGTGGAAGCTCAACAGGTCGGCGGCCGGCGGCTGCGCGGTCGAGCCGAACAGCACGAACGGGGTGTTGAAGTCGTTGAACGTCCAGAGGAACATCACCAGCACCAGCGTGACGTTGACCGGGCGGACCATCGGCAGCGTGATCGAGCGCCACTGCCGGAAGGGCTTGGCACCGTCGACCGAGGCGGCCTCGTAGACGTCGGCCGGCACGGACTGGAGGCCCGCCATCAGCATGAGGAACGCGAACGGCCAGGTCTTCCAGATCGCCACGACGACGACGGCCACGAAGGCGTTGTTGCCGATGAGCCAGAACGGCGCGTTCGAACCGAACAGGTGCAGCTGGTCGACCAGGACGTGGTTCAGGGCGCCCGAGTCACGCTGGAACATGAACTTCCAGGTGATGACGCCGGCGTACATCGGCAGCGCGTAGGGCACCAGGAACAGCGTGCGGAAGAGCCCGCGACCGCGGAACGGCTTCTGCAAGGCGACCGCGGCGGCCATGCCGAAGCCCCAGGACAGCCCGACCACGAGGATCGTGAAGGCACAGGTGATGAGGAACGAGCTGAGCAGCCCACGGCCGATCGCCTGGTCGAAGTCGACCGCGACGGAGTAGTTCCGCAGCCCGGCGAAGGGCGCGGCACCCCAGTTCGCGATGAAGTACTTGGTGAGCTGCACGAAGCTGATCCAGATGCCGACGAGCATCGGCACGATGTGGATGAGCAGCTCGAAGAGGATCGCGGGACCGACGAGTGCGTACGGGAGCCACGGAGCGCGGCGCTTCCCACGAGGCGACGGCCCTGAGAGGGTCGGCGCCTTGGTGTGCGTCAGGTCGATGGCCTCGGAGTCTGGCAGGACCGTCGTGGACATGGGCAGGCCTTCCGGCTGGT
>NZ_JASDDD010000086.1:0-6299 GCF_030407555.1 Curtobacterium sp. APC 4022 | reverse complement strand
CGACCGCTCCGCCGTCCCGACCAGCCCGGTCGTCGCGCCGCCCCGCAACCGCGCGCTGCCGGAGGGCACGGAGGCCCGTGGGTTCGCCCTGTACGTCGGTCTCGACGAGGCGGCCGCCGCGGCCGCCGGCACGACGCTGGCCGCCGTCGTCGAACAGCTGAAGGCCCTCACCGCCCAGCTCGTCCCCTCCGCCGAGACCTACGCGGCCGTCGCCGTCGCCGCCGAGGGCTCCGGCGGGCGGGACGTCGACGTCGTCCGCCTGGCCCTGCAGGACCGCTCGGCGGTCGCGGCACGCAAGCAGACCGAGAAGCCCGAGCCGGAGGAGACCGGGGTCGTCATCGACATCTCCCGGAAGCGTGTCGTCCTGGACGGCGAAGCGGCACCGCTGACCTTCAAGGAGTTCGAGCTCCTGCAGTTCCTGGTCCTCCGCGAGGGCCGCACGGTCGACCGCTCGGCGATCATCGAGGGCCTGTGGTCCGACGGTGAGGACGAGACCCCGAACGAGCGCACCATCGACGTGCACGTGCGTCGGCTCCGGTCGAAGCTCGGTGCGTTCGAGGAGATCGTCCGGACCGTCCGGGGCGTGGGCTACCGGTTCGACCGGCACGCCGACGTCTCGGTCCGCTACGCCTCCACCCCCTCGCCCGACCTCTTCTGAAACTGCTCTCGTGCGCCGATCGGACAACTCGCAGGATTCGACGGCGAGGCGCCCTTCCCCGGCGTTACCGCACCGTTATACAGTCGGTCGTGCAGACGGTGTTTGCTGTGGCACCGGCTGTGGAATGTGATTGCAGGAATCTCTTGGTGCAAGGGAGCGGGCCGGTCGTCCACCAGGACGGCCGGCCCGCGTTCTGTGTCCGAGCCCGTCGGTAGGGTGGTGGTCCACCCGACGGAGGGAAAGACCCGTGAGCGATCACCGAACCGAGAAGGCCACCGCGGTCGCCGCCTGGGAGTCGTTGTTCCGCGCCCAGGTCACCGTGATGCGGAACCTCAACACCGAGTTCCCGTCCGCCGAGATCTCGTTCAACGAGTACGACGTGTGCTTCAACCTCTCCACGCAGCCCGGACGCCGCTGCCGGATGCGTGACCTGACCGGGCACCTCCTGCTCACGCAACCGAGCGTCAGCCGTCTGGTGGACCGGCTCGCCGCGAAGGGGATCGTCGAGAAGCAGCCGGATCCCACGGACGCCCGCGGGGTGATCGTCGCCCTCACGCCACACGGCTTCGACGTGTACCGCACGGTCGCCGTGCAGCACGCCTCCACGATCGCGGCCCAGGTCGGTGCCGGGCTCGACGACGCCGAACTCCGCACGCTCACCGAGCTGTGCACGAAGCTGCGCGTCGGCGCCGCGGCGACCACGCCGACCCGCCGCTCGGTCGGGGCTCCGGCATGAGCGGGAACGGTGCGGGCGGCTCCGTCGTCTGGTTGCGCGACGACCTGCGCATCGCCGACAACCCCGCCCTCCGTTCGGCCACCGACCGCAGCGGCCCGGTCACGGTCGTCTACGTCCTCGACGAGCAGAGCGACGGCATCCGCCCGTTCGGTGCCGCGGCGCGCTGGTGGCTCCACCAGTCCCTGAGCGCGCTCGACGCCGACCTGCGCGGGTACGGCTCGCGGCTCGTGCTGCGCCGCGGTCCGGCGGCCGAGGTCATCCCCGCCCTCGTGCAGGAGTCCGGCGCCGACGCCGTGTTCTGGAACCGCCGGTACGGCCTGGTGGAGCGCGAACTCGACGCGGGCATCAAGGCCGGCCTCATCGCCAGCGGGATCGAGGCCCACAGCGCGGCGGCCAACCTGCTCTGGGAGCCGTGGACGGTCCTCAGCGGCAAGGGCGAGCCGTTCAAGGTCTTCACGCCGTTCTGGCGGGCGGCGCAGGCGATGCCCGAGCCTCGCCACCCGTGGCCCGAGCCGGACACCATCGCCGCGCCGCCGGACGTCGCCTCGGACACGCTCGACGACTGGGACCTGCTGCCGAGGACCCCGGACTGGGCGGGCGGAATGCGCGACGCGTGGACGCCCGGCGAGCAGGGTGCGTCCGACCGTCTCGAGCGGTTCGTCGACGAGGCCCTCGCCGACTACGACCAGCGGGACGAACCGGCCCAGGCAGCGACGAGCAGCCTGTCGCCGCACCTGCGCTGGGGCGAGATCAGCCCGTACCAGGTCTGGCACCGCATGCACGAGACCCTCGAGCCGGATCAGCGACGTGCCGCGCCGGCGTTCCTCCGCCAGCTCGCGTGGCGCGAGTTCAACTGGAACGAGTACTTCCACTGCGACGACATCGCCCGCACCAACGTCCGTCGTGAGTTCGACGCCTTCCCGTGGCGGGACGCCGCCGAGTCGGAGCTCGACCGCTGGCGCCACGGCACGACGGGCTTCGACCTGGTCGATGCCGGCATGCGAGAGCTCTGGCACACCGGCGCGATGCACAACCGGGTCCGTCTGGCCACGGCGAGCTTCCTCGTGAAGAACATGCTCGTGGACTGGCGGATCGGCGAGCAGTGGTTCTGGGACACGCTGGTCGACGCCGACGCCGCCAACAACGCCGCGAACTGGCAGTGGGTCGCGGGCTCGGGGTTCGACGCGGCGCCGTACTTCCGCGTGTTCAACCCGGACCGGCAGCTCGAGCGCTTCGACCCGCACCGGGAGTACGTCCGCCGCTGGGTGCCCGCCGACGAAGCGCGCCCGGAGCCGATGGTCGACCTCAAGGCCACCCGGCAGCGTGCCCTCGACGCCTACGCCGAGATGCGGCGCGCATGACCCGGCCGTCCGCCGCGGTGCTCGACCAGGTCGACGCCCTGCACCGGCAGCGGGTCGCCGACGGCATCGCCCCGAGCAGCGTCTGGGGCGTGTTCGACCGGGACGGACTCGTGGCCTCCGGTGGTGCCGGGGACCGCGGGGACGGCACGGCGCCCGACGCCGACACCGTGTACCGGATCGCGTCGTGCACGAAGAGCGTCACCGCGACGACGCTCCTCGGACTCGTGGATGACGGACTGCTGTCGCTCGACGCCCCGGTCACCGACTTCGTGCCGGCGTTCCGGTCGGTGGCCCTGCCGACCGCGGACTCCCCCGTGCCCACCGTCCGGATGCTCCTGACGATGTCGGCGGGCTTCCCCACCGACGACCCGTGGGGTGACCGGCAGGAGAGCATCTCCGACGACGAGCTCGACGCCGTCCTCGGCGCCGGGCTCCTCTTCGACTCGGTGCCGGGCACGCGCTTCGCGTACTCGAACCTCGGTTACGCGCTGCTCGGCCGCGTGGTCGCCGTCGTCGCCGGTGCGCCGTTCACGTCCGTCGCCACCGAGCGGGTCCTGCGCCCCCTCGGACTCGACGACACCGTGTTCGCGGCCGCCGACGCCCGCGGGCACGTCGTGACGGGCTACCGGCCGCACGGCTCCGCCTGGGAGGCCCTGACGACACCGGGGCCCGGCGCGTTCTCACCGATCGGCGGGCTCTTCTCCACCGTGCGGGACCTCGCCCGCTGGGCGTCCTGGCTGGCGAGCGCGTTCGAGGGCACGGCGCCGCCCTTCTCGGAGCCCGCAGCCGCGAACGCCGGCCCGCTGGACACCGCCGGACGTCGGGCGATGCAGCAGGCGATGCGGATGGTCCTGGCCGAGTCACTGCCCGGATCGACCCGGGCGACCGGGTACGGCTTCGGGCTGTTCGTCGAGCACGACCCCGTCGTCGGCTCGATCATGTCGCACTCCGGCGGCTACCCCGGGTTCTCGGCGCACATGCGGTGGTCGGTGTCGACCGGCCTCGGTGTCGTCGCCTTCGAGAACGCCACCCAGGCCAAGGTGTCGGTGGCTGCCACGCGGGCGCACGACCTCGTCCTGGCCGACGTGCGGTCCGGAGCCGACACGTCGATCGCCGACGCCACGATCGCCGACGCGTCGATCGCCCACGCGCCGGTCGCCGACGCCCCGGAGCGGGTGTTGCCGGAGACGCGAGCCGCCCAGCAGGCCGTGCAGCGCCTCCTGGCCGACTGGGACGACGACCGAGCCGCCGCGATCTGCACGCCGAACGTGCCGCTCGACGTGCCCTGGGACCGCCGACTTGCCGCGCTCGACGCCGCGGTCGCCGTGGTCGGGGCCGACCTCCGTGGCACCCCGGTCGCCGAGCAGTCGAGCACGCCGACGCACCTGCGGTGGTGGCTGCCCGGTGAGCACGGTCGTCTGCGTGTGGAGATCCGTCTCGCGCCACTCGCCGCCGGTCTGGTGCAGACGCTGACCGTGCGCGCGGAGCCGACGCCGGTCTAGCGCAGGGCAGAGTGTCGGAACCGTCCGGTAGAATGCGACATGTCCGCTCGGTCCTCGTGGCGGTCAGCCGTCCCGATCACCGCCTTCGGAAGAGACCATGCCACGCAAACCGGACCCGACGCTCAAGCCCGCGATCGTCTGCAAGGTCACGGACCACCTCCACCACACCCGGCTCGAAGACGTCTCGGTCCGCAGCCTGGGTCGGGTCCTCGGCACGAGCGCGTACCCGATCGTGTACCACTTCGGCTCGCGCGACGGCCTCATCGACGCCGTGGTCGAACACCTCAGCCACCCGGTGCTGTCGGTCTGCCTCGACCCGGACGCCGACGAACAAGCCCTCGCCGACCACCTGGTCCGCGTCTTCGGCGGTCTCGACGACGCCGAGCGCTTCCTGGCGGCACGCCTGACGTTCGAGCTCGGCTCGGTCGAGTGCCTGTCCGACCACGACCGGCACCGCCGCCTGCACCGGGCGCACGTGGACACCCTCGCCGCTTGGGCCCGGGCGCACGGCGCCGACGACGGCACCGCCCGCCGCGCCGCAGGGGCCGCCGTGCTCGCTGCCCGGGGCGCGCAGTGGGGAGCGGTCCTCGACGGTGACGTCGCCCACACCGACACGGTCCTCCGCGGTGTCGCTCGCCGGCTCGCCGCCGAGGTCGACGTCGCCGCTCGCTGACCGAGCAGCGGGCTGCAGGCGGGCGGCGGCCGGTAGGCGGTGCCGGCGACCGACGACCGGTGACCGACGACCAGCGACCGACGACCAGCGGGTCCGACCGCACCACGGGACGACGGGAGGCCCGGTACCAGCTGGTACCGGGCCTCCCGTTCGTCAGGTGGTCGCCTCAGCGACCCGCGTCGGTGACGCTCAGAGCGTGACGAAGCTCTGCGACTTGGCGTTCTCGAAGCGCGCGGCCACGTTCTCCCAGTCGACGATGTTCCACACGGCCTTGACGTAGTCCGCCTTGACGTTGAGGTAGTCGAGGTAGAAGGCGTGCTCCCACATGTCGAGCATGAAGATCGGGACGAGACCGAACGGGATGTTGCCCTGCTGGTCGAACAGCTGGAACGTGGCGAGCTTCTGGCCCACGACGTCCCAGGCCAGGACGGACCAGCCGGAGCCCTGGATGCCGTTGGCGACCGCGGCGAACTGTGCCTGGAACTTCTCGAACGAGCCGAAGAACTCGTCGATCGCGGCGGCGAGCTCGCCCTCCGGGACCTTCGTGTCCGGGCCGAGGTTGGTCCAGAAGATCGAGTGGTTCACGTGGCCACCGAGGTGGAACGCCAGGTCCTTCTCGAGCTTGTTGATCGCACCGAAGTTGCCGGACTCGCGGGCCTCGCCGAGCTGCTGCAGGGCGGTGTTCGCACCGGTGACGTACGCCTGGTGGTGCTTGTCGTGGTGCAGCTGCATGATCTTGCCGCTGATGTGCGGCTCGAGGGCGGCGTAGTCGTACGGGAGCTCGGGCAGGGTGTACTCAGCCATGGGCGGTCCTTTCGATCGGTGATGTGGGGTGCGGGGCTCCGCGGCTCACGAGAGCCGGGAACGATCGGTCAGGGAGTGGAATTCCCGGTTGTGGTAGACCAGCGGCTCGCCCCGGTCGAGGCCGACGACGATGTCGAGCACCTCGGCGACGACGACGGTCGAGCTGCCGATGGGCGTGGTCGAGAGCGGTCGGCAGCGCAGGGCGCTGGCGGCGTCGGGCAGGTACCGCTCGCCCGAGGGCAGTCGTCCCCAGATCGGGTCGTCGGCCGCGGGACTGCCGGTGGAGGCGAAGCGCTTGGCGAGGGCCACACCGCGGGCGTCCATCAGGTGCACCACGAACAGCGGTGTGCCGAGGACGACCCCGGCGGACCCGGAGTTCGTGGAGAGCGAGAACACCAGCACGGGCGGGTCGACCGCGACCGAGGCCACGCTCGACGCGGTGAGGCCGGTCGGTCCGTCCGGGCCCTCGGCGGTGATCACCGCGACGCCGGCGGGGTGCCCGCGGAAGGCGTCCTTGTACGCGGCGGTGATGTCGGCCGTGGTGGCGTCGACCTCGGGCGGGGCG
>NZ_JASDDD010000085.1:0-6327 GCF_030407555.1 Curtobacterium sp. APC 4022 | reverse complement strand
GGGGGTGGACGTGGGGGCGGTGCGGCGGAGGAGGACCAGGAGGAACGGCGCACCGAGCACACCGGTCACGACCCCGACGGGGATCTCCTGGGGCGCGAAGACGGTGCGCGCGACCGTGTCCGCGACGACGAGCAGGACCGCGCCGAGCAACGCCGACACCGGCAGGACCGCCCGGTGTCGGCCGCCGACGAGCCGACGTGCCAGGTGCGGCACGACGAGCCCGATGAACCCGACACCGCCGACCGCGGCGACGATGACGCCGACCATGGCGGAGACACCGACCATCAGGGCCAGCCGCGCGCGTTCGGGGTCGATGCCCGCGGACCGCGCGGAGTCGTCACCGGACGCGAGCGCGTCGATGAACGGGGCGATGACGACGAGCGCGACGAGTCCGAGGCCAGCGGACAGTGCTGCGGCGACGAGTGCGACCGGCTGCACCGACCCCAGCGAGCCCAGCAGCCAGAACAGGACGGAGCGGGCGGCCTCCGGGGAGTCGCTCCAGAAGACCAGGAAGCTCGTCGCCGCGTTGAGGGCGTAGCCGACGGCCAGCCCGGCGAGCACGAGCCGGATCGGCCCGCGACGGCTGGCGGTCCCGGCAAGGGCCACGACCAGCAGCACCGCGCCGATCGCCCCGGCCAGCGCTGCGCCGGAGAAGAGGAGCGCGCTGCCGCCGCCGATGACCAGGACCACGAGTGCGACGCCGGTGCTGGCGCCGGAGTTGATGCCGAGCAGGTACGGGTCGGCCAGGCCGTTCCGCACGAGGGCCTGCAGGACCGCTCCCCCGGCCGCCAGCACGGCGCCGGCGATGATCCCCATCGCGACCCGAGGTGCTCGCGTGCCCCAGACGATCTGGTCGGCGGACGCGGACCAGTCACCGGATCGGACGCCGCTGACGTGGTCGACCACGATGCCGATGACCTGGGTCGGAGCGATCGACACCGGACCGATCATCATCGCGGCGACGGCGACCACGGCGAGCACCACCACGAGCACGGTGATCCGGGCCGCTGCACGACGACGTGAGCGGCGCATCAGGACCACGACGGCGTCGGCCGGACGCGTCGCCGAGGACGTCGGGCGGACCGCCGGCAGCGACTCGGACATGGGTCTCCTTGATGAGAACGGATCTCATTAGTACCAGATCCGGGCGCAGGAGACACAACCGAGCGACGGACTCACATCAACGCGACCCAGGAGCGGAGGGCGTCGATCCACTGGTCGAACGCGTCGAGGTGCGCGTCGTGCGAGGCGTCATGGAGCCGCCCCACCGTCACCGAACGACCACGACGGAGGAACTCCTGCTGCTGCTCTGCGGTGAACATGCCGCCGTCGGCGTACAGGACCAGGGTCGGGGCCGTGACCGACTCCCACTCCGCCCAGCGGGGCGTACCGACCGCCTCGATCGTGGACTGCATGACGTCGGCGTCGAAGCGCGGGTGGAGTCCGTCCGGGAGCTCCTCGAGGTCGGCGACCCAGGCCTCCGCGAGCGGCCCGTCACCGAGCTCGGCCCGAGCGGCCGCCCGATCGGCGAACGGCGTCGACCACGAGCGGAAGAACGCACCGAGAGCAGCGTGGTCCTCCGGCGTGCCGCTGCCCTGGTCCACCTCGAGCAGGACGAGCCCACGCACCAGGTCCGGCCGGGCGGCCGCGACGAGCATGGCCGTGTGCGCGCCCATCGACTGGCCGACCAGCACCACCGGAGGGACGGTGAGCGCGTCGATGACCGAGACCACGTCGGCGACGAACGCCGCGCGCGAGGTGTCCGCGGGGCGCCTGGTGCTCCGGCCGTGGCCCCGCTGGTCGACCAGGACGACGGAGTGGCCGGCGAGGGCCTCTGCCGTCGGGGCGAACTCACGGCTGCTGCCGGCCAGGCCGTGCAGGACGACGACGGTCGGGCCGTCGCCCGGCCACACCAGCGTCGCGATCTCGGTTCCGTCGGCGGTGGTGACCGTGCGCGTCGTCGCTTCCACGGACACGAGCCTAGGGAATGCTCTGAGAGGCACCGATCCCGTGCCACTCCCCCCGATGGACGACTCCGACTCCCGGACGATTCCACCCCTGACCCGGCCCACGAGGCGACCACGGGTCCTACCGTGAGCAGCATGCCGAACCTGCTGCGGGCCTCCATCGTGCCGGCCGTCGCCCTGGCCCTCCTCGCCGCCTGGGTCGCGACGCAACACGGCCAGTTCACCGTGGACGTCCCCCTGCGGGAGGACACCTTCGCCACGAACCGGTACGCGGTCCTGGCCATGGTCGGGTACACCGCGGCACTCGGCCTGGCGCGCCTGCGGCCGACCTGGGCCGTCGTCGGCACGGTGCTGCTGGTGACCCTGCAACTGCTCTTCTGGCCCGCCCGGTTCAGCCAGGCGAGCTGGGTCGGCTACCTGGTCCTCCTGCCGCTTCCCGCGCTCGTCGCGCGGTCTGCTGACCCCGCTCACCGGCGTCGGCTGCTCGCCGGCGTCCTGGCCGCTGCGGTCGGTGTCGGCGCGCTGCTGACGGTCCCGACGGTCTCGCTGTCCGGCCGGTGGGGCACGGTCAACGGCCTCCCCTGGGGTGGCCGCGTCACCAGCGACATCGCGGTGTGGGTCGTCGTGTCGGTCGCGGCCGCAGCGCTGTCCTGGAGGATCGGCGCACGTCGACCGGACACCGCACCGGTCCCGATCACCCCGGTGACGCACCATGCGGTGGTCGCGACACTGTCGACGCGTGAGCGCGAGATCTTCCGGCTCCTCGCCGACGGCTGTTCCAACGCCGACATCGCGCGGCAGGCCTACATCAGCGAGGCGACCGTGAAGACCCACGTCGGCAACATCCTGACCAAGCTCGACCTCGGGTCACGCAACGAGGTGATCGCGTTCGCGTACCGGAACGGTCTGATGGCGCCGGAAGGCGCGCAGTAACGGACGGGAGGCACGGTGCGGGCCCGCACCGTGCCTCCCGTCCGCGACGGCTCAGCTCACTTGCCGGCAGCCTCGTTGTAGTCCGCGATCTGCGCGGACGCCTGCTTCTCGGCCGTCCGCATGGTGGCGCGCACGTCCGCGCCCTCGACCACCCGGTTGAACGCGCCGATGACGGTCGCGCGGACGGTCGGGAACGCGCCGGTCACGCAGCCGGCCGCTGCGGTGCTCGACGGGTCGGCCGCCAGCTGCCGGTACATCGCCGCCACGTTCGGGTCGGCCAGGGACTGCTTGCCGACGCTGGTCGACGCCGCCCCGGTGTCCATCGCCAGGTAGCCGGTCGCCTTCGCCCACTTCGCCTGCACCTCGGGCGTCTGCAGCCACTTCGCGAAGTCGTACGAGGCACGCTGCTCGGCGGTCGAGTGCCCCTTGCCGGAGATCCAGAGCGCGTTGCCGCCGATGACCTGGCCGGCGTCCTTCGACGAGGCGGTGGTGGGGAAGGTCGTGACGACGGACTTCGAGCCGTCCGGGTCGACGGTCGTGTAGGCGCCGGACGAGGTCATCAGCATGCCGACCTTGCCGCTGGCGAAGGCGGAGTTCATGGCGGCGGAGTCGGTGCCCGGGTTCAGCGCGACGCCGTCCTGGTACAGCGACTGCAGCCGGGTCATGAAGCCGACCTGGGTGTCGGAGGTCAGGCTGACCCCGTCGACCTTCGTGGACCCGCGGCCGTTGTCCGGCGAGCAGAAGGGCTTGCCGCCGGAGGCGGAGAGCTCCTCGAGCATCCACGAGTCGGCCATGTTCATGCTGAAGCCGTAGGCACCGGTCGCCTTGTGGATCGCCTCGGCCCAGGTCGCGACCTGGTCGAGGGTCTTCGGCGGGGACTTCGGGTCGAGTCCGGCCCGCTCGACGAGCGCCTTGTCGAGGTACAGGACAGGCACGGACACCGAGAACGGCATCGCTGCCAGTCCGTCCTTGCCGCTGTAGTAGCGCTTGGCGGCCGGGGCCATCGACGAGGTGTCGACCTTGCCGAGGGTGGTGGGCGCGACGGTCTGGCCGGAGTCCATCATGAAGCCGGTCGACACGTCGTTCATCATGAGCAGGTCCGGCGTCGACGAGGACTGCACGGCGGCGGTGTACTTCGTCTGCACCGCCGCGTAGTCACCCTGGTACGAGGCCTTGACGGTGGCGTGGTCGGCGTTGTGGGCGTTGTACTCGGACACCAGGGAGCCGAGTTCGGTGGCGGCGGGGCCGGCCATGGCGTGCCAGAAGTCGACGGTGACGGGACCGGACGAGGCGGCGGTGCCGGAGGCGGAGCACCCGGCGAGCGCCAGCACGGTGGCGGCGCCGAGGACGAGTGCGGCGGTGGAGCGTCGAGGCGACATGGTGCTGCTTCCTGTTCGGGGTGAAGGTGGGAGCTGGGGCGGGAGACGGGAGGGACGGACGGTCACGTGAGCGCGTCGGCGGTCACCGCTGCGCGGTGGCCGTGCAGTGCGCCGGTCACTGCAGTGCGCCGGTCACTTCAGGGCGCCGGCGGTCAGGCCACCGGCCAGGAACCGCTGGGCGACGAGGACCAGGACGAGCACCGGCAGGGTGACCATCGCGGCGCCGGCCAGGACGACACCGACGTCGGACGCCTGGGCGTCGGCGAGTTGGGCGATGCCGACCTGCACGGTCCGGTTCTCCGGCGAGTTCGTGACGAGCAGCGGCCAGAAGAACCCGTTCCACGCGGCCGTGGCGCTGACGAGGGTGACGGACACCAGGGTCGGCCGGGTGATCGGCAGCAGCATCGACCGGATGAACCGGAAGTGGCCGGCGCCGTCGAGCACCGCGGCTTCACGCAGTTCGTCGGGGAAGCTCAGGAACGCCTGCCGGAACAGGAAGATCGTCAGCGCCGACGCGACGAACGGCAGGAACACCACGAGCAGGGTGTCGATGATGTGCCACGACGAGACGGTCAGGTAGTTCGCGATCAGGGTCGTCTCGCCGGGGATCATCATGCTGGCGAGCAGGACGAGGAACAGCGCCCGGGTGCCGCGGAGTCGGCAGAACACCAGCGCGTAGGCGGTCATGATGCCGATCACGACCTGCAGCACCGTCTGGCAGAACGTCACCAGCACGCTGTTGAGGAACTGCTGGCCGAGCGGCACGACCTGTGTCGCACGCACCAGGTTGTCGAGCGTCAGGTGGACGGGCAGCAGACCGGGCAGCCCCTGGTCGAGGTACTCGTTCGGGGTGAGGGCGCCCTCGAACACGTAGTACAGCGGGAAGCACACGACCACGACGGCGGCGATCAGCCAGGCGTAGACGAGGGCGCTGCGGAAGCGCCGGGCGGTGACGGGTCGCATCAGTAGTTCACCCGCTTCTCGAGCACGCCGAACTGCACGAGGGACAGCCCGAGGACGAGCAGGAACAGCACGACGCCGAGCGCTGCCGCCAGCCCGAAGTTCGCGCTCGCCGAGCCGAACGCCTGCTGGTAGATCGCGTAGACGAGCGTGCGGGAGGAGTCGGCCGGGCCTCCCGAGGTGAGGATCTGGATCTGTCCGAACGTGGTGAGCGCCTCGACGGTGCCGGTGACCACGACGAAGAACAGGGTCGGCGTGACCAGTGGCAGCGACACCGACCAGAAGGTGCGGACCGGGCCGGCGCCGTCGAGTTGCGCGGCCTCGACGACCTGCGGGTCGATCGCCCCGAAGGCCCCGACGAGCAGCAGCACGGTGAACCCGAGCGAGCCCCAGACGGTGACGAGGACGACGCTCGCCAGCGCCCAGTGCGTGTCCGTCAGCCACGGGATCCCCTGACCGCCGAGCTGCCGGATCACGGTGTTCACCAGGCCGGTGCCGGGGGCGAGCATCGTCGCGAAGGCGACCGACCCCGCTGACACGGACACGACCATCGGCGAGGTGAGCAGTGCCCGGAAGACCGGCATCCCGCGCAGCTTCGCGGTGAGCGGCACGACGATGAGCAGTCCGAACACGATGCGGCCGGCGACCACGCCGACGCAGAACAGCGCCGTGTTGAGCATGGTCCGGGCGAAGCCCGGGTCGGTGAAGGTCCGGACGTAGTTCTGCAAGCCGACCGATCCGGCGGGCTGGCCGAAGATGTCGGTGCCCTGCGTGCTGAGGACGATGACGCGGACGAGCGGGTAGAAGACGAACACGCCGAACACGACCGACGCCGGCAGGAGCAGGGCCATGCCGACGCGGCGGTCGGACCGCAGCCAGGACCGGGTCGTCCTGGCGGGGCGGGCGGGACCGGCGAGCAGGCCGGGCCGGACGGACACCGTCATGTCGAGCAACCTTCGGGTAGGGAACGTTCCCTATCCGGGAACGGTGTCCACTGTGCGGGCGGTCGGAGGAGCCGGTCAAGCGACGTCAGCGACCCGCCGCCGTCCGTTCACACCGCGTTCAACGGACGAACCACGACGGCGGTC
>NZ_JASDDD010000084.1:0-7714 GCF_030407555.1 Curtobacterium sp. APC 4022 | reverse complement strand
CGGAGAGGACGGGGGTGCCGTCGCCGAGCAGGTGGTCCAGGGCGGGGGTGGTCGAGGTGGGCACGGGGTTCCTTCCACAGGGGTGCCCGCTGCCGTACGATGAACCGGAGCGGTGTTCCGGACAGTACCGGAACGCTGTTCCGTTTGCAACGACCATCGAGGAGACGACATGCCCGAGCCCGGTTCCGCCGCGTCCGACCCGGTGCAGCGCAGCGACGCGCGCCGGAACCAGGAGACCCTGCTCGAGGCCGCCGCGCGGGTCTTCGTCCGCTCCGGCGTCGACGCTCCGGTGCGTGCCGTCGCGACGGAGGCCGGGGTCGGCGTGGGCACCGTCTACCGGCACTTCCCGACCCGAGCCGACCTCGTGCTGGCCGTGTACCGCCACCAGGTGGAGGCGTGTGCGGAAGCGGGCCCGCGCCTCCTGGCCGAGTCGTCCGACCCGGACGTGGCGCTGCGTCGGTGGATCGGCCTGTTCGTCGACTTCCTCGTCACGAAGCACGGGCTGCCCGACGCCATGCACGGCGACGGCGCGGCGACCGACGCCCTGCACCGGTACTTCGTCGACCGGCTCGTGCCGGTGTGCGCCGACCTGCTGACCGCCGCGCGTGCCACCGTGCCGGGACGGGCGACGAGCGCGGGGGTCACCGGTTACGAACTGCTCCGCGGGGTCGGGAACCTGTGCATCGGGACGGCGGACGACCCGGAGTTCGACGTCGAGCGGGCCGTGCAGGTCTACGTGTCCGGTGCGCTCGTCGGTGTCCCGGGCGAGTGAGCACCGCGCTCCCGGCGCTCAGTCCTCGGTGAGTGCTGCCGCGTAGGCGCGCACCGACCGGTTGTACCGCGGCAGGGCCGGTTCGATCGTCTCGACGGCCAGCCGCAGCGCCTCGTCGCTCCGCCCGGCACTGTGCAGGGCGAGCGCGAGGAACACCGCCGGAGCGTCGCCGATCGACGGGTGGGCGGGGGCTGCGCGGAGCATCGTGATCGCGTCCTCGACCCGGCCCAGGTTCCGGAGCGTCGACGCGTGCTGGATCACCATCTGAGCGGCACGGATCGGGTCGACCGTCCCCAGCCCCTCCGCGGTGGCCCGGCTGTACTCGACGTCGGCCTCGACCTCGTGCCCGCCGGAGTCGTACGCACCGCCGAGCTCGAAGGCCCCGAGCGCCGGGTGCGGTGCGGCGTCGGCCAGCTCCCGCATCCGGACGATCCGCTGTTCGCCGTCGGCGTCGGGGTCGGCCCAGAGAGCGTCGACGTGCTGCTGCCACTCCGTCATGTCCACCGCGCCAGCCTAGGGGGCACCCCGATCCCGGACCGTTGGCCCGTCAGCCTTCGGTGCCCCGTCAGGCCTCGGTGACCCGCCCGGCCTCGACCCGCCACTGCCGGTCGAGCTGCACGGTGTCGAGCATCCGCCGGTCGTGGGTCACCAGGAGCAGCGTGCCCTCGTACGTCTCGAGGGCCTGCTCCAGCTGTTCGATCGCGACGAGGTCCAGGTGGTTCGTCGGCTCGTCGAGCACGAGCACGTTCACCCCGCGGGCCTGCAGCAGCGCCAGTCCGGCCCGGGTCCGCTCGCCGGGCGAGAGTTCACCGGCGGCACGCCCGACGTGATCCGCCTTCAGCCCGAACTTCGCCAGCAGGGTGCGGACGTCGGCGGTCGTCATCTCCGGCACGAGTCCCTCGAACACCGCGGCGAGCGGCTCCGTGCCCGTGAAGAGCGAGCGGGCCTGGTCGACCTCGCCCACGGCGACGCTCGATCCGATCGACGCGGTGCCGCTCGTCGGTTCCTGCCGCCCGAGCAGTGCCCGCAGCAGCGTCGACTTGCCGGCACCGTTCGGGCCGGTGATGCCGATCCGGTCGCCGCCGTTCACCTGCAGCGACACCGGGCCGAGCGTGAAGTCACCCTGCTCGTAGCGGGCGTCGGACAGGGTCGCGACGACGGCGGAGGACCGCGGTGCCTGGCCGATCGTGAACTCGAGCTGCCACTCCTTGCGGGGCTCCTCGACCTCGTCCAGGCGGGCGATCCGCGACTCCATCTGCCGCACCTTCTGCGCCTGCTTCTCGCTCGACTCGCTGGCGGCCTTGCGGCGGATCTTGTCGTTGTCCGGGGCCTTCTTCATCGCGTTCCGCACGCCCTGGCTCGACCACTCGCGCTGCGTCCGGGCTCGGGAGACCAGGTCGGCCTTCGTCGAGGCGAACTCGTCGTACGCGTCCCGCTTGTGCTGGCGGGCGATCTCGCGTTCCTCGAGGTACGCGTCGTAGCCACCGCCGAACAGCCGGTTGGACGACTGCGCCAGGTCGAGTTCAAGGACCGCCGTCACCGACCGCGCCAGGAACTCGCGGTCGTGGCTGACCAGGACGACTCCGCCGCGGAGGCCGCGCACGAACTCCTCGAGCCGGTCCAGCCCGTCCAGGTCCAGGTCGTTCGTCGGCTCGTCGAGCAGCACGATGTCGAAGCGTGAGAGCAGCAGCGCCGCGAGCCCCACACGGGCCGCCTGACCACCGGAGAGCGAGGTCATGAGCGAGTCCGCCGTGACGGAGCCGTCGGGAGCGTCGAGGGTCAGGCCGAGGTCGGCGAGCACCACCGGCATCCGCTCGTCGAGGTCGGCGGCCCCCGAGGCGAGCCAGCGTTCGAGTGCGGTCGAGTACCGGTCCGCGGCGGCGTCGCCGGCGCCCGGCTCGCCGAGGGCCAGCGCCGTCGCGTCCATCTCCGCCGCCGCCTCGGCACACCCGGTCCGACGGGCGACGTACCCGGCGACCGTCTCACCCGCCACCCGCTCGTGCTCCTGCGGCAGCCAGCCGACGAACGCGTCCGTCGGGGACAGCGACACGGTGCCGGCGAGCGGCTCGTCGACCCCGGCCAGCAGGCGCAGCAGGGTCGACTTGCCGGCGCCGTTCACACCGACGACGCCGATCACGTCACCGGGCGCGACCGTGAGGTCGAGGGAGTCGAACAGCGTGCGGGCGGCGTAGCCGCCGGCGAGCCCCTTGGCGACGAGCGTGGCGGTCATCCCCACATCGTCCCACCTCGCCGGGCCGGGCACGCACCGGACGGGAGGCACGGTGCGGTCCGGTCCCGTGCCTCCCGTCCGGTGCGCTGCCAGACTGACGGCATGCGACGCGTGCTGGTGCTGGGCGGGACCGGGTGGTTGGGGCGGGCGGTCACCGAGGCGGCGCTGCGGGACGGCTCCGAGGTGACGTGTCTGGCACGAGGCGAGTCGGGGGAGCCGCCGGCCGGTGCACGGTTCGTCCGGGCCGACCGCTCGGCAGCTGACGCCTACTCCGGCGTGGGCGACGCCTGGGACGACGTCGTCGAGTTGGCGACCGATCCGGCGCACGTGACCGGCGCGCTCGAGGCGCTGTCGGCGAGCGCCGCGCACTGGACGTTCGTCTCGACGATCTCCGTGTACGCCCGCACCGACCGGGCCGGTGACGACGAGGACGCGCCCGTCGTCGAGCCCGTCGAGCCGGTCGACCCGGTCGACCCGACGCCGTACGCCGACGCGAAGGTCGCCGGGGAGCGGGCGACCCGACGGGCACGGGGGACGGACGCGCTCGTGGTCCGGCCGGGCCTCATCGTCGGCCCCGGCGACCCGAGCGACCGGTTCGGCTACTGGGCCGCCCGGCTCGACCGCGGCGGCGACGTCGTGACACCCGTCCTGGAGGACCGCGCGGTGCAGGTCGTCGACGTCACGGACCTGGCGGAGTGGATCGTCCGCGCCGGGCGTGCGGGCACGGTCGGGACCGTCGACGCCGTCGGACCGAGCACGTCGATGGGGGCGTTCCTCGACGAGGTCCGGGCCGCGACCGGGTTCGACGGGAGGCTCGTGGCCGTCGACGACGACACCCTCCTCGCGCAGGGGGTCGCGTACTGGGCGGGACCGGCCTCGCTGCCGCTGTGGATCCCGGTCGGGGAGGTCGGGTTCGCCCGGCGGGCCGGTCGGGCGTTCCTGGCGGCGGGCGGGACGGTCCGGCCGCTCGCCGAGACGGTGCGGCGTGTCGTGGATGACGAGCGGGCCCGCGGGGTCGGGCGGGTGCGGCGATCGGGGCTCACCGACGCGGAGGAGCGGCGGGTCCTCGACGTGGTCCGTCTGGGCTAGCGCGCCTCGGAGGTGGGCCCGGTGTTCGGGGTCGGCGCTGGCGCCGGTCCTGCTGCCGGTTCGAGGGGCGCTGCCGAGTCGAAGGCGACGGTGAGCAGGGGCAGTTCATCGCGGGGGAGCACTGCGGTCAGGAGCCGCCCGTCGTCGAGTTCGATCGCCAGGCCGAGCACGAAGGGGTCCGTGTCGAGGAGCAGGCCCGGGCGCTCGACGCCGTCGACCAGGACGGGGTGGCCGGGCTGGACGCTGCGTTCGTCGACCAGTACGGGCCACGGGTGCTCGGTCGGGTCCGGGAGGCCGTGTTCGTCGCGGTACTGGTTCATCAGGACGTACCGCACGTGCTCGACGAGGGTCGCCGTCGCCGTGGGACGGGTCGCACCGGGCACGGACCAGTGCGTCTGGACTGCCTCCCACAGCATCGGGTACCGCATCCGCTCGACCCCGGCGATGAGCCAGGCCGGACGCGGCCACGGTGGGACCTCCTCGAGCGACCGCCGCCGCTCGTCATCCAGCACCGCCAGGTTCACCGGGTCGCTGCGGTCGTCGGGGTTCCGCCAGAGCGTGTACTGCCGGGACACGGTCGCACGCACCAGCACGCCGTCGTGTTCGCTGGTCTGCACGCCGAGGGAGCCCGAGTCCTCGAGGTGCCGCTGCGCGACGAGACCGGCGACGTCGAACCCGAGCGCACGAACCGCGGCCCGCTGCTCGAGCTCCGGGTCGGGCGCGTCCGCGCCGAGCACTCCGACGAAGTCCATGCGGCGAGCTTGGTCACTCCGGAGGACCCGGTCAAGCACCACCGGTCCAGCAGTAGGCGCAGCGCAACGAAATTCGTTATGCTCGCCGCATGTCGATCCCCGATGAGCGCGCCGCTGCGCTCCGTCAGAAGAGCTCCGTCAGCTTCGTGTTCGTCGTCTCCCTCGGCATGATCCTGGTCGCTGCCGTCCGTGCCTGGTTCATCGTCGCCGGGATGATCGACCAGCTCGCACACCGGACGACCGGCATCGACTGGACCTGGACGCTCGAGATGCCGGTCGCCCGCCCGTCGGGGGCGGTGTCCGACGGGGCAAGGGTCGTGGCCGGGACGACGCCGGCGGTGACCGAGATGGTCGGACGGGTGCAGGACCTCCCGGCCTCGACGATCGTGCTGCACGACCTGAGCGACCTCGTCACCGTCCTCACCGCGGGCGGGATCGCGGTCTGCCTGCTGCTCGTGACCCGCAGCATCGGGGACGGGCGTCCGTTCGCCCGGACCTGCTCACGCGCGCTCACGACGCTCGCGGTCATCGTGTTCGTGGGGTTCGAGGCTGCCTCGGTCCTGCAGACCGCGAGCGAGATGACGCAGCCGTCGATCGCCGGGGCGCTGCCCGAGTTCCTCGGCACGTACACCGGCCACGGCGGGGAACTTGGCGCCCCGTTCTGGCCGCTCGTCGCAGCAGCCGGACTGTCCGCCCTCGCAGCGGTCTTCCGGACGGCCGCCGGGTACCGGGACGACTCGTCCGGACTGGTCTGATGGCGATCGTCTGCCGACTCGACGAACTGCTGCTGGCGCGTGGGATGACGCTCGTCGAGCTCTCCGAACGGGTCGGGGTGAGCACCGTGAACCTCTCGATCCTCAAGAACGGGCACGCGAAGGCGGTCCGCTTCAGCACGCTCGAAGCGATCTGCGTCGCACTCGGCTGCCAGGTGGGCGAGCTGCTCACGCAGGTGCCGGACGCGTCGGCCTAGGCTCGGTCCGTGTTCGAACTCCACCACCTGTCGGCGCAGGAACTCTGGGACTGGATCCGCCGCGGGGACGCCACCGCCCGCGAGGTGACCGACCACTACGTCGCCCGCATCGAGCGGCTCGACCCGGAGCTCGGCGCGTTCGTGGCCGTCACCGCCGAGGCCGCGCGTGCCCGGGCCGACCACCTCGGTGACCTGGTGCCGACGTCGCGGCCGTTGTGGGGCCTCCCGTCCGCAGACAAGGACCTGACGGACCGGCGCGGGGTGCCCACCCGGTCCGGCACGCTCGCCCTGCCGGGGGACCCGGCGACGGCCGACCATCCGCTCGTCACGGCGCTCGACGACGCCGGGGCGATCAGCCTGGGCAAGACGGCGACGCCCGAGTTCGGGATGTCGTCGTCCTCCGAGACGCGCTTCGGCACCACCCGCAACCCGTACGACACTACGCGCGCCCCGGGCGGGTCGTCGAGCGGCGCCGCTGTGGCCGTCGCGGCCGGGCTGCTGCCGGCGGCCGTCGGGTCGGACGGCGGCGGCTCGGTGCGGATCCCGGCGGCCGCCACGGGCCTGGTGGGACTGAAGCCGAGCCGCGGTCGTGTGCCGTCGATGCCCGGGCGTGCCGGACTGGGCGGACTCGCCGTCGCCGGGCCGCTCACCCGGACCGTCGCCGACGCGGGGATGCTGCTCGATGCCCTCGTCGCACCGACCGGGGTGCCGGAGCGGCAGCCGTACGCGCTCGTGACGCCCGACGTCGGCGACGGGCCCTTCACCGCGGCGGCCGTCCGGGGCGAGGGGCGCTTCGTCGTCGGTCTGCTCGAGGGCTCGCCGTGGGACGACTTCGTGGACGTGGTCGTCGACCCGGCCGCGCGGGAGGCCGTGGACACCGCCGTCCGCGTGCTCGGCGAGGTCGGACACGGGGTCGAGGACGTGACGATGCCGCGCCTGCCGTACGCCGAGCCGTTCCAGGTGGCGTGGGAGTCCTCCGGCGCCGGCATCGCCCGGATCCCGGGGATCGACCTGTCGGCCCTGACACCGCTCGTCGCCTGGCTGGTCGAGCGCGGGCGGTCGCTCACGAGCACGCAGGTACTCGACGCGATGGCCGGACTCGACGCGTTCTCGATTGCGCTGATCCGGGCGTTCGACCGGTTCGACGCCGTCCTCACCCCGACGCTCGCGATGACCCCGCGGCCCCTCGGCTGGTACGGCGACGACCCGGAGGAGGACTTCCGGCGCCAGTGCGCGTACTCGCCCTGGACGTCGATGGCGAACGTGTCGGGGCTGCCTGCCATCACGCTGCCCGTCGGGGTCACCGGCGAGGGGCACCCGGACGGCGCAGGGCTGCCGATGGGCGTGCAGCTCATCGGACGCCCGGGTGGGGAGCGGGTGCTCCTGGCGATCGGGGCGCAGCTCGAGCGCCGGCTGCGCTGGCAGCGGCGGCACCCGGCCGGCTGGTAGCGCGGGCGCCCGGACTCCGTCTGTCCGGCGCGCCCGGGTCCTGCCGCCGAGTGGTCACGAGTCGTCGTTCTGGGGCGGCGTTCCCGACGGTTCGTGACCGGTCGGCGGAGCTGAGCGGGGTGTCGTGACCGGTCGGCGCTGGGGGTGCGGGCTGCGCCGTCGGCCGCGGGGGCCGTCTGGCGCACCCGGGTCCTGCCGCCGAGTGGTCACGACTCGTCGTTGTGGGGCGGCGTTTCAGACGGTTCGTGACCGGTCGGCGGAGCTGAGCGGGGTGTCGTGACCGGTCGCCCGACCCCCGCCGCCCCCGGCCCTACGGCAGCGTCGGCGCCGCCGCGACCAGGGCCCGCGTGACCTCGTGCGTCGGCGCGTTGAGCAGGGACACGGGGCCGTGCTCGACGATCCGCCCCGCCGACATCACCGCGACGGTGTCGCACAGCCGCTGCACCACGCCG
>NZ_JASDDD010000083.1:0-8162 GCF_030407555.1 Curtobacterium sp. APC 4022 | reverse complement strand
ACGGTCGCCCCGCAGCTGCTCGAGGCGTTCCGGTCGGACATGGCGATCACCACGAAGCGCGACGCCCACGACGTCGTCACGGTGCACGACCGTGCCGCGGAGGAGACCATCACCACCGCGCTGACCAGGGCGTTCCCCGGGTCGGTGGTGCTCGGGGAGGAGGGCGGCAGCACCGGTGACGCGTCCCTCCGGTGGATCGTGGACCCGATCGACGGCACCGCGAACTTCGCCCGGGGGCTGGCCTACTGGTGCGTCTCGATCGCCGCCGAGGTCGACGGGGTCGTCGTCGCCGGCGCCGTGTACGACCCGGTGGCCGACCACGTGTTCGCCGCCGACGACACCGGCGCGACCCTGGACGGCGCACCGATCCGGTCCGTGTCCCTGCCCGAGGACGCCGCGACCGTGCTGACCAGCTTCCCGGTGCAGCAGGACCTGGAACTCCTCGGCGAGGAGGCTGCACTCACCCTGGTCCGTGACCTCACGCTCCGGTACCGGCACCACCACAGCACCGGCAGCGGCGCGCTCAACCTCGCGCACGTGGCCGCCGGCTGGTCGGACGTCACGATGGGCTTCGCCACCCACCCGTGGGACGTCGCCGCGGGTGCGCTGGTGCTGGAGCGGGCCGGCGGCTGGTTCCGCGGGTTCACGTCCGGCGTCGCGACGGACCGGGCACACCGGGCCGAGGACTACGTGGCTGCCGGCGGTGGCGTCGACCACCGGGCACTGGTCGAGCAGGTGCAGCAGCTCTCGAGCACGATCACGGCCTGACGCGAGTGGTCCGTCACCACGTTGCCCGAACGGGCGAGGGACCGCACCGTGGGTCCATGCGTCGCACAGGACTCCGCGATCACGCGTGCTCCGCCGTCGGCGCAGTTCCGGGATGACTCGGGGTGCGCCATGATCTCGACATGCCGTCCATGACCCCTGGCGAACGACGCGCCTCCGCGGACGCGTTCCTCGTGCACCTGCAGCACCTGTTCGCGACCGACACCGACTGGAACGACGGCATGCAGTGGGTCGCGGGTCGCGCCCTGACCGACGACGTCGCGGTCGTGCTCTACCGCGACCGCCCGGGAGGCCCGGTCCTCGGCCGCCGCTACGACCTGGCCGCCGAGCGCACGCTGTTCACGGACGACAGCGCCGAAGCGATCGCCGGCGAGGCCTGGACGGGCGACTTCGTCGACCCGTCCGGACCGGGTGCGCTCCTCCCGGTGGACTGGGCCGACGGGCTCTGCGACGACCCACGGAGCGTGCAGTGGATCGGAGTCCGGCGCTGAGGCACAGTTCCGAGTCCGGAACCGCTTCCGTCCAGCGCCCGCACCAGCCGCGTTGCGCACGACGCCCGCCCGCTCCGTGCCGGACGAGCCGTATCCTGACTCCCTGGTCGCCGTCGCCGCTGCAGGGCCCCGCCACGGGGCTCCCCACCACCGCAGCAGGCCCCGGTCGGCCACGGAGGGAACTGTCATGAGCATGGAAGGCGTGGCCTGGAGCTCGCTCTACAAGATCTCGACCGCCAGGGACGGCAAGCACGGCATCTCCCGTGAGTCCGTGCGGCGGATCCTGACGTTCGCCGTGCCCTACCGCGCGAAGCTCCTCGTCTTCATCGTCCTGTCCGTCGTGGGGGCGTTCCTGGCGGTCGCGACGCCGGTGCTCGCCGGCCAGGTCGTCGACGTCATCGCGGCCCGGGGAGCCGTCGGCACCATCGTCTGGCTCGCCGTCGTCATCGCCCTGGTGGCCGTCGCCGACGCCGCCACGTCGCTGGTGACCCGCTGGTACTCGGCGCGGATCGGCGAGGGCGTGATCCTGGACCTCCGCACCGCCGTGTTCAACCACGTGCAGAAGATGCCGATCGCCTTCTTCACCCGCACCCGGACGGGCGCGCTCGTGAGCCGGCTCAACAACGACGTGATCGGTGCGCAGCAGGCCTTCAGCGGCACGCTGTCCGGCGTGGTCACGAACGTCGTGGCGCTGGTCCTGACCCTGGTCGTGATGCTCAGCACCTCCTGGCTCGTGACGGTGCTCGCGGTGGTCATGCTCCCGGTCTTCCTCATCCCCGCACGCCGGATGGGCAGCCGCCTGGCTGCGCTCCGCCGCGAGGCCGCCGACCACAACTCGGCGATGAGCACGCAGATGACCGAGCGGTTCTCGGCGCCGGGTGCCACCCTCGTCAAGCTGTTCGGCCGCCCCGACGAAGAGGCCGAGGAGTTCCGCGTCCGTGCTGCCCGCGTCCGGGACATCGGGGTCCGGAGCGCACTGCTGCAGTTCGTCTTCGTCACCGCGCTCACCCTGGTCTCCGCGCTCGCCCTCGCGCTCGTCTACGGGGTCGGTGGTTCCCTCGCCCTCGGCGGCCAGCTGAACACCGGCGACGTGGTCACCCTGGCCCTCCTGCTCACGCGCCTCTACGCGCCGCTGACCAGCCTGGCGAACGCCCGGGTCGAGATCATGAGCGCCGTGGTCAGCTTCGAGCGCGTCTTCGAGGTGCTCGACCTCGAACCGCTCATCCAGGAGAAGCCCGACGCCGTCACGATCCCCGACGGTCCGGTCGCGGTCGAGTTCGACGACGTCCGCTTCGCCTACCCGTCCGCCGACAAGGTCTCCTTGGCGTCACTCGAAGAGGTCTCCACGCTGGACACCCGCGGTGGCGACGAGGTCCTGCACGGGGTCTCGTTCCGGATCGAGCCGGGGCAGACCGTCGCCCTGGTCGGCACGTCCGGCGCGGGCAAGTCCACGGTCGCGCAGCTCCTGTCGCGCCTGTACGACGTCGACAGCGGTGCCGTCCGGCTCGCCGGCACGGACGTCCGCGACGTCACGTTCAGCTCGATGCGGCACACCATGGGCATGGTCACGCAGGACGGCCACCTGTTCCACGAGACCATCCGCTCGAACCTGCGGCTCGCCCGGCCCGAGGCCGCGGACGACGAGGTGTGGGACGCCGTCCGGCGGGCCCGCCTCGAGCCGCTCATCCGGTCCCTGCCGGACCAGCTCGACACCATGGTGGGTGAGCGTGGCTACCGGCTGTCCGGTGGTGAGCGTCAGCGGATGACCATCGCACGGCTCCTGCTCGCGCAGCCGCGGGTCGTCATCCTCGACGAGGCGACGGCCGCCCTGGACTCGACGTCCGAGGCCGCCGTGCAGGCCGCGCTGAGCGAGGCGCTCGAGGGCCGGACGGCGATGGTGATCGCGCACCGCCTCTCCACCATCCGCAGCGCGGACCTGATCCTGGTGGTCGAGGACGGCTCGATCGTGGAGCGCGGCACGCACGAGGAACTGCTCGCCGCGGGTGGGCGGTACGAGGAGCTGCACCGGACGCAGTTCGCGGTGCAGAAGGAAGCAGTGGCGGACGAGGAAGCGATGGGCGCGGTCTAACCCTCCGAAGGAACCGACCGCGGCCGGCACCGCGGCACGAGCACGGTCGGCAGCACCTCGTGTCGGACCACACGCCGACCCCGCAGCCGTTCGACGACGAGTTCGACGACCCGTGCCCCCAGCCGCCGACACGGCTGCTCGACGGTCGTCAGGTCCAGCCGTTCCGCCAGCGCGGTGCCGTCGAACCCGGTGACGGCGGCCACCTCCGGCAGGTCGGTCCCGGCTGCGCGGGCGGCCGCCAGCAGCCGTCCCGCGGTCGCGTCGTTCGCCGCGACGAACGCGGTCACGCCGTCGTCCAGGAAGCTCCGCACTCGTCCGGGCTCGGCGACGAGCACGTCGATGTCCGCCGTGCACCGGTCCGCCGTCGCCTGGAGCCGGCCCGACACCTCGGCGTGCACCCGCCCCCGCCGTGTGGTCGACGGGAACGCCGACTCCGCCACGAAGCAGGTCCGGACGTGCCCGAGCGACGCCAGGTACAGCAGCAGTTCCCGCATGCCGGATTCCTCGTCGACGCTCACGGTGTCGATGCCGGTCCCGGCCAGGAGGCCCGCCCCCGATCCGAGGACCGCCACCGGGACCCGCCGGGCGGCCGACACGACCCGTGCCCGCGGGAGACGGCTGCTCACCACCGCGACCCCGAGGACACCGTCGGCCGTCCCGGCGGAGGCGACCAGGGCCTCCAGTCCGGCGGCCAGCCGCGCGTCGTCGCGACCCGCGTCGACGACCCGGACGGCGAACCCGAAGGTCGCGGCGGTCTCCCGCGCACTCGCCAGCACCTCGGCGTGGAACGGGTGTGCCGCGTCGGTGACGAGCACCCCGATGACGAGCGGGTCGCCGGAGGCGCGTCGTCGCGCCAGGGCACCGACCGGGAGGCCCAGCTCGTCCGCCGCGCGCACCACCCGTTCCCGACACGGCACGGACACCCCGTCGTCGCCGCGGAGGGCCAGGGAGACGAGCGACCGGGACAGCCCGGTCGCCTGAGCCACCTCGGCGAGGGTGACCGTCATCGACCGGTGAGGGTCCAGGTGTGGACGTGCTCCCAGGTCATCGTGTGCCACCAGCGGCCGCTCCAGTCCGGGCTGGCCGTCCGGTAGAGGACGACGGTGTCGCCGCGGAAGCCGGACGGCACGTCGATGTCGAGGTCGCGGATGAACGCACCGACCTCGTCGCGCAGGTCCGGACGGCCGTAGAGGTCGTGGGAGGCGAGCGAGAGGTGTGCGCGCCACTTCTCCGGCAGGAAGTCGTTCGACGGCGGCGAGTCCATGGTCCGACGGAAGGGGTCGACCGCGGCGTCGACGTCCGCGGCGAGCTGGACGAAGTCCTGGTTCAGGGTGCCGTCGGGGCGTTCGGCGACGTCGTACACGTACCCGATGCCCTGCCCGCGGACGCCGGCGTTGTGGACGTCGAACGCCGGACGGTCGGCGAGCAGGGTCGTCAGCGCCTGCACGACCTCGGTGACGTCGCGGCCGAACGGCTGGCTGCCGACCAGGGTGGCGTGCGGCGGGAACGCGCCGGCGGACACCAGGCCGTACTGGGCGCGGAGCTGGTCGGTGACGACCGTGACGGCGCGGCAGGTGCGGGCATCGGGGCGCAGGTAGACGCCGTAGCGGTACGGGTCGGTGGCGTCGAGCGGCAGGCGGGTGGAGACGGCGGGGTCGGGCTGGGACATGGGATCCGTTCGGTCGAGCACGTTTAGGGAACGTTCCCCATCGTGGTCGGGAGCACACCGCCGTGGTCGTCTGGACGGCGACGAGCAGGTGAACGGGTGGTGACGCGAGCGGCACCCGAGCGGGCGCCGCGCGGCCGTGCCGCTGTGCTGCTCAGCGCGGAGCGAGCGTCCGACCGGGCACGAGCGTGCCGTCGATGGCGGTGTGCGTCGCCCGCGAGGTCACCCCGTCGATCTGGTCCACGACGTCGTCCACCGACAGGGACCCGATCACGTCGAGGGGCTGCCGCCACGAGCTGATGCCGAACAGCTCCGTGGCGAAGGGCATGATGCCGTCGTACCCGGTGACGGACAGGTCCTCCGGCGCCCGGAGCCCGCGGCGGCGCATCGCCTCGAGGACACCGACGGCCCAGTGGTCGCTCGGCGCCATGATCGCCGTCACGCCCCCGACCGCCACCACGTGGTCCACGGCGGAGTCGAGCCAGCGCGGGTCGTCGCCGTGGTCCTCCAGGCGGACCAGCACCACGTCGACACCCCGCGCGCCCAGCTGTCGGGCCATCGCGTCCGTCCGCGCCGACTGCGTCAGCGAACCGGAGCGGGCGACCGTGAAGACCGCGACCCGCTCGTGGCCGAGGTCCGCGACCCGGTCCGCCAGCGCCGTCCCGCCACCGTGCTCGTCGCAGTAGACGCTGCTGACCGACTCGTCCCGCTCCGGACGCCCGGCGACCACCGTGGGGATCCGCTGCGCGAACGGCAGGACGTCCTCGACGGGCAGGGCGCCGCTGCAGACGATGAGTCCCTCGACCCGCAGCGCGACGAGCGTCTCGAGCGCACGCCGTTCCTCCTCGATCGAGAACGACCCGGCTCCGGTCGCGGTGACGACCCGGTACCCACGCTCCGCCGCGCGCAGCTGGAACGCCGTCAGCAGGTGCCCGTAGAACGGGGTGGAGGCGTCGCGCACGAACGCGCCGACCGTGTGGGTCCGGTGCGCCGACATGCCCCGGGCGTTGGCGTTCGCCACGTACCCCAGGTCGCGGGCGGCCTGCTTCACCCGCTCGACCGTCGCCGGCGCGACCCCGTAGGCCCCGGCGAGCGCCCGCGAGACGACGGACTTCGAGACGCCGGCGGCAGCGGCGACGTCGAGGATCGTCGGGACGGCGTGGCTCATGCCCGGGCCCGTCGTGTGGTCATCCCCTCACGGTAGCGGGCACAGCGCACCCCTCGACGAGGAGCAGCGCCGATGGCCATCCTGAGCGCTGGCTCACCGCGCAGAAAGCCTGCCGTCGCGCACTGTTCACCGAACGGCCCGGACAGACCCCGATCGTTCTCGGTACCCGCCGTGTCGCCGACCCCCTGGTCGCAGGCGGACACGTACCCGTACCCGAACGAGGAGCCCCGTGCCCAACCGTCCCGCCCGAGCACACGCGCTGTTCCGAGCCGCGTCCATCGCCACCGCTGCCGCCGCCGTCCTCGGCACCGTCTGCCTCTCGACCACCACCGCGAGCGCCGACACCGGCCTGCAGCCCGCGTTCACCGCGCAGGACCACCCGGTCACCGACGTCCCGGGCATGGTGAACGGCCGCGAACTCGGCGCCTTCACCGGACTCGACGGACGCCGGGTCGACGCGACGCGGCTGATCCGCTCCGAGTCGCTCGACAAGGTCACGGCCGCCGGCGCCCAGACGCTCGCGGGCAAGTACCACGTGGACCTCGTCGTCGACCTCCGCACGCCCGGTCAGGTGGCGGCGAAGCCCGACGTGACGATCCCGGGCGCGAAGGTCGTCGACATCTCGATGTTCGGCGCCGACGGCGACTACCCGGACGACACCGTGATGTACCACGACCTCACCGACAAGGGCTACGTCGACGCTGCGGACCGTGGCCCGATGATCAGCGCCTACGCCCAGGTGCTCCAGATCCTCGCCACCCACACCAGCGGCACCGTGCTCATCCACTGCTCCCACGGCATGGACCGCACCGGCACCGTCATCGACCTGCTCGACCGGGTCCTGGGCGTCGACAGCGCGGACGTCCTGCACGACTACCTGCTCTCGAACACCCAGCTCGGCGTCACGTGGGCCACCCCGCAGCTGCTGCAGGGCACCTTCGAGCACGACGTGGCGACGAAGTACGCGGGCATGGACTCGTACCTGTCCAAGACCATCGGCGTCACCCCGGCCGAGGTCGCGGCACTTCGCGCCCGGTTCCTCGTCTCCGACGACGCCTCGGCCTCGGCCGTCACCGTCGGTGGCGTCACCGTGCCCCTCGCTGCTGCGGCGACCACGGCCGGTGCGACCGTCACCGCACCCCTCACCGCGCTGACCGCCGCCGACGTGCACGTCACGACGACGAACTCGGCAGCGACCTCCTCGGTGGCCGTCACCGGTCGCAGCGCCGTCGTCACGGTGACCGCGGCGAACGGCACGACGACGAAGCAGTACCGCGTCACCGTGCGGCAGCCCGCCCTGTCCGTCGACGCGAACGGCACCGCCGCCCACGGCCCGTTCGCGCCCGGCTCCGCCGTGACGATCACGAGCGCCGGACTCACCCCGGGTGCGGTCTACTCGGTCGTCGTGCACTCCACCCCGCGCGTGATCGGCACGGTCACCGCGACGGCGGCCGGGACCGTCTCGGCCTCCGTCGTCCTGCCGGCCGACCTGGCCGCCGGGGCGCACACGCTGTTCCTGGCCGACGCGAAGGGCACCGCCGTCACCACCGCGGCGCGCATCGTGCTGGTCGCCCGCTCGGCGACCGGGACCACCACGACCCGCGGGGGCACGACCGTGGCGACCGTCCCGGTCCGGTCCTCCTCGGCAGCGGGTCCGTCCGTCGCCACGGGCGGCACGGTCGTGGCCAGCCCCGCCGACGGCGGCGTCCTGCCCTGGGTCCTGCTCGGCGGTCTCGGATCGGCCCTCCTCGCCGGCCTCGGCGTGCTCCGCCTGCGCGGCCGGGTCCGCAACGGCCGTGCCAGCAACGGCCAGTTCCGCAGCGGCCGCTGAGTCGTGACGACACGACACACGACGAAGCGGTGGCGCCGGGGATCCGTCCTCGGCGCCGCCGCCGGCGTGCTGGCTGTGGGGATGGTCGTCACCGCGATCGTCGGCCTGACACTCCCCCACACCCGCCAGAC
>NZ_JASDDD010000082.1:0-9608 GCF_030407555.1 Curtobacterium sp. APC 4022 | reverse complement strand
ATGCCCGACACCCCCGCCATCGAGGTCCAGCACCTCACCAAGCGCTACGCCACCGGCCACACCGCCGTCTCCGACCTCTCCCTCACCATCGCCCGCGGCGAGACCGTCGCCCTGCTCGGCCCGAACGGCGCCGGCAAGTCGACGACGGTGGAGGTCCTCGAGGGCTTCCGCTCCCGCACCTCCGGCGACGTCCGCGTCCTCGGTACCGACCCCGCACGCGCCACCCGCGCGCACAAGGCCCGGGTCGGCATCGTCCTGCAGACCAGCGCCGAGGCGCCGAACGTCACGGTCGCCGAGCAGCTCATCCACTTCGGCACCTTCTACCCCCGCTCCCGCAGCACCGAGCAGCTCCTCGCCGCCACCGGCCTGGAGGCGCAGCGCAACACCCGGATCAGCCGTCTGTCCGGTGGGCAGCGGCGGCGCGTCGACGTGGCCCTCGGTGTGATCGGGTACCCGGAGGTGCTGTTCCTCGACGAGCCGACGACGGGCTTCGACCCGGAGGCTCGGCGCCAGTTCTGGGACCTGGTCAACGGCATCAAGCGCGAGGGCACCACGATCCTGCTGACGACCCACTACCTGGACGAGGCGGCGCACCTGGCGGACCGGGCCGCGGTGATCGCGAACGGTGAACTCCGCGCACTGGCCCCGATCGACGAGCTCGGCGGCCAGGAGGCTCGCACGCCTCGGGTCCGCTGGCGCGACGACGAGGGACTCCGACACGAGGAACGCACGACCGACCCGCAGGCCCTGGTCCGGGGCACGGCCACGCCGATGCACGACCTGGAGGTCATCCGCCCGTCCCTCGAGGACGTCTACCTCGAGATGGTGGGGGCCGACGCATGAGCACCAGCACCGCCGGCACCAGCACCGCACGCATCAGCGCAGCACGCATCGCCGCCGCTCGCATCCGGTACGAGGTCCGTTCGTACTTCCGGGCTCCCGACTCCGTCTTCTTCACGTTCCTGTTCCCCGTCGTCATGCTGGCGCTGTTCTCGGTCGCCTTCGCGAGCGCCGCCGCCATCAAGGCCGGTCCCACGAGCGTCGACTACGCCACCTACTACCTGCCCGGCCTCGTCGCGACGGGCATCCTGCTCTCCGGCGTGCAGGCACTCGGTGTCGACATCGCCGGCGAGCGCAGCGACGGCACCCTGAAACGTCTCGGCGGGACACCGCTCCCCGTGATGTCGTACTTCGTCGGCAAGATCGGGATGGTCCTGGTGACCACGCTGGTGCAGACGGCGATCCTGCTGGCCGTGGCGAGCCTCCTGTTCGGGGTGACACTCCCGACGGACCTGAGCCGCTGGGGCACCTTCGCCGGCGTGTTCGTCCTGGGCATCGCGACGAGCAGCGTGCTCGGCATCGCCATCTCGGCCCTGCCCCGCGAGGGTCGCCGCGCCACCGCGACGATCGTCCCGATCGTGCTGGTGCTGCAGTTCGTCTCCGGCGTCTACCTGCCCTTCATGCAGCTGCCGACGTGGTTGCAGGACGTCGCGTCCGTCTTCCCCCTGCGGTGGATGGCGTCCGGCATGCGGTCCGTGTTCCTGCCCGGCACGTTCGAGGCTGGTGAGCCGGGAGGCTCGTGGCACCTCGGTCTCGGAGCGCTCGTCCTGGCAGGGTGGCTGGTCCTCGGCCTGGTGGCCTGCCGCCTCACGTTCCGCTGGAACCGCGAGGACGGCTGACGCTGATGTCGCCTCGTGGAGGACGGCCTGTGGAGAACTCCCGGATCGACGGGAGGAGGTGGGAGGCTGTCGGTATGCCAGCAGCAGACGTCACGACCACCCCCACGTGGGTGCGCAACCGGTGGTTGCACGTGTTCTTCGCTGCCACGATGGCGCTGACGCTCGCGGTCGCCGTGCTCGGGTGGTCGCCGTGGTCCAGCCGCTGGCCGGCGTACCTGATGATCGCCGTCCTGGTCGTCGCGTACGCGGCCTACGGACGTCTCGGGTACGACGAACCGCGGATGGCTGCAGCGTTCCTGCCGCTCGTGCTCGTCGCCGCCGTGGTCCTGCCCGCGGTCGCCCCGAGCACCGCGTTCGTGCAGTGCATCCTGTTCCCACTGGTGTGGTGCCAGTCCGAGCGCATCCGGTCAGGGGTCCTGCTCACCGTCGCCGTCGGCGTGCTCAGCGCAGTGGGGCTGATGGTGTCGGGCGGCCCGGACGCCCTGGTGTCGACGCTCCTCATCGAGGGCATCAGCGTCATCGGGTCGTGCGCGATGGGCGGCTGGATCTCGAGTGTCGCCGCGCTGTCAGAAGAACGACGGCAGCTCGTGGAGGACCTCCGCGCCGCGCAGCAGTCCCTCGCCGACGCCGACCGTGCCGCGGGGATCGCCAGCGAACGGGAGCGCCTGGCCCGCGAGATCCACGACACCGTGGCGCAGAACCTCGCCGGCATCGTGATGCTCACCGAGCGTGCCCGGAACGACCTGGCCGACGATCGCCCCGACGCCCTCGACGAGCGGTTGACCGTGCTCGAGGAGTCCGCCCGCGCCGCACTCGAAGAGTCCCGCGTGCTCGTCGCCGCGGGGTCGGCCGGCACCACGCGCGACAGCCTGGCCGGGGCACTCCACCGCCTCGGCGAGCGCCACACCCGAGAGACCGGGACCCCGGTGACGGTCAGCGCTGCCGACGGCACCCTCGACCGTGACGCCCAGGTGGTCCTGCTCCGGGTCGCACAAGAGGCCCTGTCGAACGTCCGCGCCCACGCTGCCTCGGCCGGGGTGACGGTCACGCTGCTGCACGAGCCGGACCAGACGGTGCTGCGGATCGCCGACGACGGTGTCGGCTTCGACCCGGCGGTGCCGACCGCCGGTCACGGGCTGCGCGGACTGCGTGAGCGGCTCGCCCTCGCGGGTGGGACCTGCGTCATCGACAGCACCCCCGGCAGCGGGACGACCGTCACGGCGACCCTGCCGACCGCAGCACCGATGCCTGCCGGAGCCGCACCGAGCCTCCCGGCCCGACCGCACGCAACCGCAGCCGCAGCCGCACCGGTGGTTTCCCGGTGATCCGCGTCGTGGTGGCCGACGACCACCCGATCGTCCGTTCCGGCATCGTCGCCCTGCTCCAGGCTGCGGACGACATCCAGGTCGTCGGGCAGGCGGCCGACGGCGCTGCCGCGGTGTCGATCGTCCTGGTGGAGCGGCCCGACGTCGTGCTCATGGACCTGCGCATGCCGGTGCTCGACGGCGACGCGGCGACTGCGGAGATCCTCGCCACCGCGCCCGAGGTCCGCGTGCTGATCCTCACGACGTACGAATCCGACGACCAGATCCTCGCCGCCATCGAGGCCGGCGCCACCGGCTACCTGCTCAAGGCGGCCCCGGAGTCCGAGATCCTCGCCGGGGTCCGGGCGACCGCTCGGGGCGAGACGGCCCTGGCTCCCTCAGTGGCTGCGGCGCTGGTCCGACGAGCGGTGGGGACGACACCGGCCGGGCCGTCGCTGACCCCGCGCGAACTCGAGGTCCTGCGTCTCGTCGCCCAGGGCAACAGCAACCCGGGGATCGGCCGCGTGCTGTTCCTTAGCGAGACGACCGTGAAGACGCACCTCGGCCACGTGTTCGAGAAGCTCGGGGTGAACGACCGCACCCGAGCCGTGACCCGCGCGATGGAGCTGGGTCTGCTCGCCTGACCCCGCGCAGTTCAGCGGCTGGGAGCTGCACGGGCCGCGACCGGCTGCCCGCTCGTCTCGCTCACCACCCGACCGCGAGCGCCAGCCCCACGGCCATCGGCAGGGAGGCCGCGAGCACGACACCCACCACGACCGCAGCGACCCGGAGCCGGCGGATCCCCTGCTGCCCCACCCACACGAGCAGCATGATCGCGGTGAAGTACGCCGGCACGATCAGCAGCAGCGGCAGGAAGCCGAGCCCGGTCCACGGCACGAGCGCCCCGGACAACACCTCGTACACCGTGCACGCGGCGGCGATCACGAGCCCGACCCGGACGCGGGTCGGGCTCCGTTCCGCAGTCGTGGGCGCTCCCGCAGTCGTGGGCGCTTCCTGGTCAGCCATTCCCGGGCCCTCCGGCAAGGCAGGTGGTCTCCACGGTGACCAGACTGGACGCCTCCGACACGCTGATGGTGCTCTCCGACAACCAGCCGTCACCGACCAGTCGGACGGCGGAGCCCCACAGGTCGACCTTCCGCATCCCCGCGTTGCCGAGCACGTCCTGTGCGGCAGCGGTCCGACGGTCCACCTCCGCCGTCGACAACCTGCGCGCCGAAGCATCGGCATCCGGCTGTGCCTCGTCGTCGGGCTCGGGTGTGTCGTCCCACTGCCATGTGTACGCGGTGCCCCGCTGCAGGTTCGACAGCGCGCACGCACGCGTGTACGGGTTCGCTTCGCCCTCGCTGATGTCGGCACCGAGGGCCCGGACGACTCGCTCGCCCACGGCCGACAGTTCCTGCTCCGCCTGCGCCGGCGTGCGCTTCGTCTCGAGCGCTGTGAGGGGCTGCGCACGACGGTGGACGTCGTCCGCCCACTCGACAGCGAGCACCACGGTGGCCGTTCCGACGGTCCCGACCCCGAGGATCGCGAAGACGAGGCACGCCACCGGACCGACCAGGGTGACGGAGCGGTCGCGTCTCCGGCGGAGCAACAGCAGGACCGCTCCGGCGAGGGGCGTCCCCGCGCAGATGAACGTGATGATCGCGTCGCCGACCGTCTGCGCCGCCAGCGACGGCCGGGTCGCCTCCGGCCGGAGGGCCGCGTCGAACGCGAGGAACAACCACACCATCCACCCGACGGGCAGGAGCAAGCCGCTCAGCGCGATCCACCCGATGCCGTTGTCCCGCTCCGGCGGCGACCACGCGATGTCCTCGTCCATGTCCCCCTGTCCCCCGCACTACCGTACCGACCGCCCGCCGGGAGGCACGTGACCGGCCCGCCACGCGCCTCCCGTCCGTCACGCGACCGGCAGACGGAGGGCGGAAACGAGCGACTGTCTGTGTCGCACGACGATCACCCCTTCGGGCGATCGGCTCGTTGTTTCCGGATCGACTGTCCGACACCGGACCCGATGTACGCCGCGGCGAAGAAGAGCTGCGCGACAGCACTGATCGCTGGAGTAGTTGACCCAACCGCGAGTTCGACGACAGGCGAGGCTCCGAAGAGGATCGCGAGCATGAAAGCCGACGCCGTTCGACTTGTGAGCTGCCACCAAGGGCGATCATCGCTGAACTCACTGCGGGTGCGGAACGTCCTGCTGGTGAATGCCACGAGCGCGAGGACCGCGAAGACGGCGATGAGTTCAGCAGCGACACTCGTCAGCAGGGTGGCCGCAGTGAAGCTGGCAAGGAACGTCACGACCAACCAGGCGATCACGATCCCGACCTTTACGCCTGGATCGAAGACATGCCCCCCGGCGCGCATGGCCTGTTCGTTCATTTGACCACCGTGTACTTCGAGTAGCTGCAAGAGGAGCACACCTTGCTTCGGTAGAAGTCCACCCGAACACGCTTGGACTGGTAGTGCGCCTGGGTGTAGGCGTTCTTCACGGTCGTCGATGCAGTGCACCCGATGCTGGCGAGGTAGGGCAACGGGACCCACCTGCAGACAGTGCCGATGTTGTTGACCGCCCGGTAAACGGTCTCTACCTGTGAGCGAGAGTGGATGATGGTGACGGGCGGGTAGTAAGACCCTCCCGCTCGCGCCACGCTCCCCGGCGTGATCAGCGGAATCGCGACCTGTTCCCCGGTTGGCAAGGACGCCTGTGTCCCGGAGGCCGTGGTCGCCATCGAGGTGCCCGTCGGGAATCTGAGCACGCTGCCGTCGGGGAGCCGGACGTCGGTGGGGCCTTCGACGCTCGCAACGAAGATCGTTCCCTCGAGCGGGAGGAACTCGCTGGAAGTTGTCGTGATGTCTTCCGGGTCGACAGCTTCTGCTGTTCCGGCACCCGCACCGATTCCGACAGCGAGGCTGCCCACCAGAGTTCCGACCAGTAGGGACTTGACGAGAGGCATCGATGACTCCTGATTCCGGGAAAGGCCCCGGGTGACCGATCGGCTACTTTGCCGAACAGATGTAGAATATGAGTTCTACCTCGATCGCACAACCGGGCATGGTCAGCGGATGTCGGGCCCATCGAGGACGTCCGCACATCGGAGGTGGCCCGCGGGCGCATCACTGCTCGGGCCACAGCATGACCGAACCGCCCCGACCCGCCTACGCTCGAAGAGATGCCCGCACCACGTACGACCCTCGACCCCACTGCCACGAACGACGGGTTCATCCGCGTCCGCGGCGCCCGCGAGAACAACCTCCGCGACGTCGACGTCGACATCCCCCGCGACCGGATCGTCGCCTTCACGGGGATCTCCGGCTCGGGCAAGTCCTCGCTGGCGTTCGGCACGGTCTTCGCCGAGGCGCAGCGCCGCTTCCTGGAGTCCGTCGCGCCCTACGCCCGTCGGCTCATCGCGCAGGGGTCGACCCCGCACGTCGAGTCGATCACGGGCCTCCCGCCGGCCGTGGCCCTGCAGCAGCGCCGCGGTGCCCCGAGCTCCCGGTCGACGGTGGGGACGCTGACGACGCTGAGCAACTCGACCCGCATGCTCTTCTCCCGCGCCGGCACGTACCCGGAGGGCGCCGAACAGCTGTACTCGGACTCGTTCTCCCCGAACACCGTCGCCGGGGCGTGCCCGCGCTGCCACGGCCTGGGTGTCGCGCACGAGGTGACCGAAGCCTCCGCCGTCCACGACCCGTCGTTGAGCATCCGCGACGGCGCGATCACGGCGTGGCCGGGCGCGTGGCAGGGCAAGAACCTGCGCGACGTGACGGCGGGCCTCGGCTACGACATCGAGCGGCCCTGGCGTGAGTTGCCGCAGTCGGAGCGTGACTGGCTGCTGTTCACCGAGGAGCAGCCGGTCGTCCAGGTGCAGCCGAAGCGCGACCGGGTCGCGAAGCCGTACAAGGGCAAGTTCTGGAGCGCACGGCAGTTCGTCCTGCACACCCTGGCCGACTCGCAGAGTGAGTCGCAGCGGAAGAAGGTCCTGCAGTTCGTCGAGTCGGGTCCGTGCACGCTGTGCGGTGGCTCGGGGCTGACCCGGGCGGCTCTCGCGGTGACGTTCGGTGGGATGACGATCGCCGACCTCAACGCCCTGCCGCTGTCCGGCGTCGCCGAGGTCCTCCGCCCCACGGCCGAGCTGACCGACGCTGCTGCCGCGACCTCGCGCACCACCTCGGGTGAGCGCACCGAGGTCGCCGTCGCCATCGCCCGTGACCTGCTCGGCCGCGTCGAGGTGCTCACCGGCCTCGGCCTCGGGTACCTGAGTCTCGACCGTGCGACGCCGACGCTCTCCCCCGGCGAGATGCAGCGCCTCCGCATCGCGACCCAGCTGCGGAGCGGTCTGTTCGGGGTCGTCTACGTCCTCGACGAGCCGAGCGCGGGCCTCCACCCCGCCGACGCCGAGCCGCTGATCCAGGTCCTGGAGGACCTCCGCGCCAGCGGCAACAGCGTCTTCGTCGTCGAGCACGACATGCGCATCGTCCGCCAGGCGGACTGGATCGTCGACGTCGGCCCCGGGGCCGGCACCGCGGGTGGCACCGTCCTCTACAGCGGTCCGGTCGACGGTCTCGCCGACGTCGAGGCCTCCGTCACACGCCGGTTCCTGCAGCCGCGCGGCACCGACCGGGAGGCCCGCCCCACCCGCACACCGATCGGCACCCTGGCACTGCGCGACGTCACCCGCCACAACCTCCGTGGGCTCGACGTCGACCTGCCGCTCGGGGTCCTCACCGCGGTCACCGGCGTCTCCGGCTCCGGCAAGTCCTCACTGGTCGGCGGGGTGCTGCCAGCCCTGGCGGTGGACCACCCGACGGTCAGCCGCGTGGTGGAGGTCGACCAGAAGCCGATCGGCCGGACGCCCCGGTCGAACCTCGCCACCTACACCGGCCTGTTCGACGCGGTGCGGACGGCGTTCGCGGCGACCGACGACGCGAAGGCCCGCGGTTGGACGGCCGGACGGTTCTCGTTCAACGTCGCCGGCGGCCGGTGCGAGGTCTGCCAGGGCGAGGGATCCGTCTCCGTGGAACTGCTGTTCCTGCCGGGGAGCTGGGCGCCGTGCCCCGAGTGCCACGGCTCCCGGTACAACGACGAGACGCTCGAGGTCCGCTGGAACGGCTCGAGCATCGCGGACGTCCTCGGCATGACCGTCGACGAGGCCACCCCGTTCCTCGCCCCGATCCCCGCCGCCGCCCGCGCGCTCGAGGCCCTGGGCCAGGTCGGTCTCGGCTACCTGCGACTCGGGCAGCCCGCTCCGGAGCTCTCCGGTGGCGAGGCCCAGCGCATCAAGCTCGCCACCGAACTGCAGCGCGCCCGCTCCGGCCACACGCTCTACGTCCTCGACGAACCGACCACGGGTCTGCACCCGGCGGACGTCGAGCGTCTGACGGAACAGCTGTCGCAGCTCACCGACGCGGGCAACACGGTCGTCGTCGTGGAGCACTCGATGTCCGTCGTCGCCGAAGCCGACCACGTCATCGACATGGGCCCGTCCGGTGTGTGTGACGTCCGTCAGCCAGCGGTCACCAGGTGAGGACGAAGCGCCCGCGGGTCCCGCCCGCTTCGAGTCGCTCGTGCGCCTCGGTGGCACGGGACGTCGGGAGCACCTCGGCCACGCGTGGGACGATCGTGCCGCCCTCGACCGCGTGGCGGAGGTGTTCGAGCTTGTCGAACGACCGGTACTCGTTGAAGACGAAGACCTGGGTGAAGCGGACGCCCTCGGCCCCGTTGCCCTTCCACCCCCGGACGTCGATGAAGACGCCACCGTCGCGGAGGGCCGGCACCACGACGTCCCGCTGGACGGCGCAGTCGGCGAGGGCATCGACACCCTCGGGCACGATCGCACGGACGGCATCCGCGAACCCGTCGCCGCGGGGCACGACGTGGTCTGCACCGAGCGAGTGCACGAGTGCCTGGTCCTTGTGCGACGTGTCCGCGATGACGGTGATGCCGGCTGCCTTCGCGAGCTGGACCACGTAGTTGCCGAGCAGGCCTGCGGCACCGGTGACGGCGAGGGTCTGCCCGCGCTCGAGCCCGGCGAGTTCGAGCATCTGGATCGCGGTGAGCCCGTTCATGGGCACGGTGGACGCTTCCTCGATCGAGGTGTCACGCGGGATGCGGGCGAACGACCCGACCGGTGCGACGAGGTGTTCGACGTAAGCACCGCCATGACCGGTCAGGGGCAGCGCCATCGCCATGACCTGGTCACCGACGGACCAGCCCTCGACGTCGGGGCCGACCTCGTCGATGACCCCGGCGGCGTCCATCCCGGGGACGTAGGGCGCGCTCTGTGCGCTCGAGTCCCGCTCCCCCGCGCGAACACCGGTGTCCGTGGGGTTCACGGCGAACGCCTGCACCGCGATGCGGACCGAACCGCTGCCGGCGTGGACGTCCTCGATCTCGTGGACGGCGAGGGCTTCGGGCCCTCCGAACTGTGTGACTCCGACGACCTTCATGTATCCGGTCTACCGGGTACGCGGTGCCCGATACCCAGGCAATGCGGAACTGTGCCGGGAATGCAGAAAAGCCCCTGACCGGTGGAGCGTGATGCTCCACCCGTCAGGGGCTTTCCATTGAAAAGAAGTCCGGCGGCGTCCTACTCTCCCACAAGGT